>NZ_JAJCHF010000009.1:0-72820 GCF_020554365.1 Streptococcus sp. 210928-DFI.4.42 | reverse complement strand
CGATAGGTACCATTGTATTTACTTATCTATTTCAAAAGGACATAAACGGAGGTCTGATATTCATATTTGGAGGTGTTTCTCTCCTGATCTATACCATGATAATGTTACCTCGAATATATAGAATACTCCAAAAAGAACACATTTATTGATATTGACAGAATTAAAATATTGTATAATTAAATCAAAGATGACACTGGAATCAGGAGGATTTATTATGGTTAATAATGTAGCTGTCAAAGTCTCAAACCTTTCAAAAGAATTTTTGTTAGGGCAAGACAAAACTGTCTCTATTTTGAAAGATATTTCTTTATCTGTCAATTATGGAGAATTTGTATCAATCCTTGGTGTCAGCGGTTCTGGAAAGTCTACTTTATTAAGTTGTTTATCAAGTTTATCTGAACCAACAAGTGGCGAAGTTGTTATCAATGGTGTGAATCCATACACTTTAAAAGAAGGGAAACTTGCTAAATTTAGAAGGCAAGATATTGCAATTATTTTTCAAAATTATAATCTGGTACCCGCTCTACCTGTACTAGAAAATGTTACACTTCCTCTGAGACTCTCAGGAAAGAGTGTTGATAGCAATAAAGTAAGAAGAATGTTGGATAGTTTGAATTTTAAAGCAGAACTATCATCATTAGTTGCTACCTTATCAGGTGGAGAACAGCAAAAAGTGGCTATTACTCGTGCAATAATAGCTGATAGTAAAATTATTTTTGCTGATGAGCCAACAGGAGCTCTGGACAGCGTCTCAAGAAAACTTATTTTTGAAACACTTCGTAATTTAGCGAGTCAAGGAAAATGTGTTCTTATGGTCACTCATGATATTGAGTTGGCTTCAAAAACTGACAGAGCACTCATTTTAAAAGACGGAAAAATATCTCGACAAATTATTAAACCTTCAGCTGATGAGCTCTACCAAGCACTTGAAAGTAGTAAAGATTAATTTGAGGAGGATATATTATGCTAAAATTAATCATTTACCAATTTCAGTACTCAAAAAGACAATGGTTAGGAACAATACCATTACTATTTGTATCTAGCCTGATTGTTGGAACATCTTTATTTGGTATTGCTAGTGCAATAAAGACTGCTAATATTAACGCTTCACAACTTTTTCAAATGCTAATAGTTTTTGGCGGGACTACTCTATTTTTCCTTATTTCAAATAATATAAGACTGCTAATAGATATCTTTAAAAAGGATTACCAATTATGGGCTACCCTAGGCGCAAGCAGAACTCAGCTATCTTTATTAGTATCTGGACAGTTTTATTTAATGGCAGTGATTGTTAGTAGTATTGGTACAATACTTTCATTTATCATGGCAGATAGTTACTACAAATTTTTACAAAAATTATTAGGAAGAGATGAGTTACCTGATTTAGTTATTACAGCCAACATTCAATCAATTTTATTGAGTGTTTTTATAGTCCCAACAATTGTAGGGATAGGGGCTTACTTTTATTCAAGTCGAATACTTAAAATATCATCAATATTAAAACCAAAAAAGAAAAAAAGAAAAGTTACAGTAACTGGTGTTATTAACATCTCTGTTCGTTTAATCCTATGGTTACTATGTATAGGTTTTATTGTTTCAGCAGGTTTTAGCAGTAATAAAGAAATAATTTCAACACAGTCAAGCATAATATTATTTTTATTAATTATTCACATCCTTATTATTCAATCACTATCTCCATCAATTCAAATGTTTCTAATAAAATTTTTAATGAGGATATTCCCAACTGAAAATTATGTAATCAATACAGGCTTTTGGAATCTACTATCCAATCCTAGCTATTTGAAAAGTATACAAACTTCAATGAGCATGGGAGTAACTCTCATTTCTGGGTTTATTCTTTACACCCAAAATATGTATTCATTCATGAATACAGCAAACGGTGTACTCGAAGCAAGAGCTTCCTTTATTGCTTATCTGTCTGCCCCAATTATTCTGATTATTACTAGTTCTATTTCTCTTACAATTTTATCTTCTAATAAAGATATTGAAGACATTAAACAGTTAAAGACACTGGGAGTGTCAAGTTCACAACTTTTTAAAATACGTATAGGCGAGGCAATAATACATTCGGTGTTAATTTTATTAGTATCAGTAGTTTTCAATTTAATTATTTTAATTTTAGTTAGCTTTATTGGCCAACTTTTAGGCCGTAGTTTAGTAGATATATCAGGTTTCTGGCAACCGAGTCTTATAGTTATTTCTTTGTTAGTTATTTTTTATAGTATTACAAAGGGATTTTATTTATTTCAAGATAGATAAATTGGAATAGTTACTGATTCAAAAAGAACACACTTATTTACATTGAAACAAACGCAATACTAAAACGAAAAAGACAAGGATAAAACACCTTGTCTTTTTTTAAATACTAACAACTTAGACTAACAATGGGTCTTTTTTCATAATTTAGCACCTTTTTAGTAACCTGTTCAAGATACGGATGTATAGTCCATATAAAGACAATTCAAATTAGATTGCGTCTATCTATTTATTTTATCTTTTATTTGCTTTAAGTCATTTATCTCTTTTAGAATACTAAAAATATAGACACTAAATAGAACTACACCTAAGGAAAGTCTCGAAAGAGGAATTTCTATTAAATCAGAAAATCCAAAGGTAAAAAGTTCATGTCCCCTGCCGGAATCGAACCAGCAACTACTCCTTAGGAGGGAGTTGTTATATCCATTGAACTAAGGGGACCGATAAAAAAGAAGCGAGATCACTCCCGCCTCCTTGTTCGTCTTAACGACGGATTTCTTTAATACGAGCTGCTTTACCTTGCAATGCACGAAGGTAGTACAATTTCGCACGACGTACTTTACCGTAACGTACTACTTCAATCTTTTCTACACGTGGAGTGTGTACTGGGAATGTACGTTCAACACCGACACCGTTAGAGATTTTACGAACAGTGTACATTTCAGTGTGTCCTTGACCTTTACGAGCGATAACAACGCCTTCAAAGATCTGGATACGTTCACGAGATCCTTCGACAACTTTCGCGTGTACACGAACAGTGTCACCAGGACGGAATGCAGGGATATCAGTACGAAGTTGACCTTCAGTCAAGCTTTGGATTAATGGATTCATTTTATTCTCCTATCTTCGTCAATCTTGAGGGACCTCCCTCAGCGGATAAACTGTATTTTTGTGCTTCCATTACGCACAGAAACTATCATATCAGATAATTTCAGGTTTGTAAAGCTCTTTTCTCTACTTTTTCGCAACTTTTTGACCGGAATAAATGCTCCACTCTTTTGGTAGGCAATAGGAGATGGCACAAGCAATGACAAAGAAAGGAAGATTGGCATAGCCAAATACTTCTCCTCCGATCAAGATCGGTGCGAGCAAGGTCGTCGTCGCACTGCCAAAGACACTAGCATATCCGATAGCAGCCACGACTAAGACTGGTAAGCCCAGCATAGGAGCAAGAAAGACTCCAAGCGTAGCTCCGATCGCAAAGAGCGGGGTCACTTCTCCTCCTTGGTAACCAGCTGAAATCGTCACCACGGTAAAGAGGAGCTTCAAGATCCAGTCATAACTCTGCGCACTACCCTGATGAAAAGCCACATCAATCAGATTGGTTCCAAGTCCACTATAAGTGCCGACCTTGGTGAACTGGAGGGTCAAGAGGACCAAGCTAAGTCCAGCCCCTATAAGGGCAATCCGAATATAAGGATTAGGCAGTACTTTCGCGACTGTTTTCTTCAACCAGGAAAGGCTAACTGCAAAGAGTTTCCCAGCGAGTCCAAAAGCTAATCCAAGAAGGGCAACTTTGATCAAGGTCTCTGGTGTCCAGCTCAGCGTTTCTCTCAGTGGCACAGCAAATTTCTCCAAACCAAGGGCATGAGAGGTGAAGCTAGCCACGATTGAGGCGATAAGGGCAGGATAGAGGGCCATCAACTGCAACTCCCCAACCGTCAGGACCTCAAGAGCAAAGAAGGTTGCTGCGAGCGGCGTCTGAAAGAGCCCCGCAAAACCGGCTGCCATCCCAGTCATGAGAAAGATACGCGAAGCATCTGGGATCTTGATATGACGGGCAAAACGGTGCGAAAGGGTCGCTCCGATCTGGACCGCTACACCTTCCCGACCGACCGAACCACCAAAGAGATGGCTCATCCAGGTCGTCAGCATGATCAAAGGCACCAAGACCAAGGGGATTTTCTCCTCACGCGCGTGTCCAACATCAAAGATGAGGCCCATCCCTTTTGAAGCCTTGCCACCAAAACGTTTATAAAGATAAACGATGACAAGACCCGCTATGGCTAGAAAAAGAATCAAGGGCCAATGCTGACTTCGGAAATCTCCAATCAGAAGAAGACCTTGACCAAAAATCATGTCAATGGCACCAACCAAGAGTCCAATGAAAAGAGCCATACCTGTTAGGACCACATACTGTTGTGCTTTTTGCTTGATCGATAGACTAGTCACGCACCCTCACCTCCTCTTGGTAATCTCTCGAGCGCTTCATCATATCTTGAAACTGAGCTTGAATAGTCGCACGATACTGCTCATCCGTCACGAGAGAGCCGACTTTCTCAAGCACTTCTCTCTCCCTTCCTTGATCGAGCACTGGCAAGCCCTGCTGCTCCTTATATTCTACAATCTGACCGACACAGACCATCCGTCTTTCCAGCAAGGCTACAAGCTCTTGATCGATCTGGTCAATGTCCTTACGAATCTGATCTAAATCCATGTGTCTCCTCTTTATTTTGGATATAAATCGAGGCTGTAATCCATCGATCCAGCCTCTTTGTCATTAATTTGCTTTTGCTACAAGTTCTTCTGCAAAGGCTTCTAATTTTTCAATGTCTTCGTCTTCTGCAGACAAATCAACTTTGACACACTCAGAACCTTTTTCAGCACCAGTCGCAGCGAAGCAACGGTCGAAATCATCAACTGCTTTACAGAATTCATCGTAGAAGGTATCACCTGATCCTACCACACCGTAAAGTTTGCCTTTGAGATCAAGGCCAGCCAAATCTTCGTAGAAATCTTGGATCTCATCTGGAAGCTCTCCATCGCCGTATGTATAGGTCGCTACCACTGCGATATCCGCATCAAGGAAGTCCTCAGCATCCACAGTTGTACACTCATCCACATCTACTTCGACACCAAGATCACGGAATTTGTCCGCTACGATATCCGCAATTTCTTCAGTATTTCCAGTCATACTAGCAAAAACAATCTTCGCTACAGTCATAATTTCCTCCCAAAAGCTATTTCCCGTATTATACCACTTTTTCAAGCATTTTGCACGAAACCTTTCCCGATAAGGTGAAAGAAGGGACACGATTCAAGAAATTGGACCGATTCAACCTAATCACCCTCGTTCTCTTCTTGAATTGCTTTAATAGTTTCGATTTCTTCATCCAATCTCTTATCAAAATCAGACTTATTTTTGAACGGATACGAATAGGTGCGCCAAGTGTACCATTTTAGTCCTTCTTCACCCTTATAGTACCACTCGATTCTAGTAGGTAAAAACTCTTTGTTGTAGGTGATGCGGACTTTTGAAAACTGACTATCCTTGATAGAATATCTACCTTCAAATTCAGGCGGTTGTTTTTCTTCTAATAATTTTTTATTGATGAATGAATCAGTTGAACGAGTGATTTGATAGTTGGAATCTTTTATATCTTTAATATTCATTTGGTGATTTAAAAGTGCTGAAGTGAGCTCAATATCCAAAGCTCTTTTATAATACTCCGCAGCACTATATTCCTGACTACCACCATACAATTTATTATTTTTTATTGCAGCTCCATGGTAATAAAAAAATTCTTTTTCTTTTAAATCAAAACCCGCACTGATTGATTCCTTGTTATCATCACCAGACAAGATGTGTGTCTCTATAAACCTTTGCTTCTCTATAATAGACTTTGAATTCTCTTGAATCTTACCTCTTTGAACAACTATGAAAATACTAGCTATAGTAAGCAATAAAAGAATTAACAATAGGAAAGATTTTAGACTGAATAATCTCTTTTTAATTAATTTCATATATCTCTCATTCTAGCAAAATATCCATCTAAAAGGAAGTGTCTTCCTAACAATAAAGCTGAGCCTTTACTATGCTCAGCTTTATTTCAAATCTGGGTTAATCCCCCTTGTTCTCTTCTTGAATTGCTTTAATAGTTTCGATTTCTTCATCCAATCTCTTATCAAAATCAGACTTATTTTTGAAAGGATACGAATATGTGCGCCAAGTGTACCATTTTAGCCCTTCTTCACCCTTATAGTACCACTCTATTCTAGTAGGTAAAAACTCTTTGTTGTAGGTGATGCGGACCTTGGTGAATTGCCTTTTTTTTCGATATTTGTATTGAAGCTCAAATTCAGGAGGATATTTTTCCTTTAGCAACTTTTTATTGGCTAAAGATTCTGGTGAACGCGTGATTTGGTAATTGTTCTTTTTGATTTCTTCGGTGGTAACTTTTATATTCATTAGTATAGACGAAATCTCTTCATTCAAAGCAGTACGATAATACTCCTTCATCTCGTAGTTGCCTTTTCCACCATATAGAATACCATCCTTGATAGCTGATGAATATGAAAAAAATAACTCTCGATCTTTTAGATCAAATCCTGCTCCTACATTGTTGCCTTGACCTAAATCATCTTGATTTTGAATAAAAACAAATCGCTGCTTCTGCAAAATATCATAAGCATCCGTTCGGGACCGACAGAAAGAATAAAAGAAATATACAAGGACAGCAGCTACCGCAAGTGCAATAAATAACAGCTTATAACGCAATTTTCTCATACGGCCTCCTTCATATTTTTTCATATCTCCCTAACTGGAATTTAATAATTATACTTATCTTATTTTTAAATCAATTTAATAATTAATTTATTATCCGTTTTCCTTCTCCAACTCGTACTCCTCTTTAATATCTTTAATACGCTGGATTTCTTCATCCAGTTTTTTATTAAATTCAGATTCAGTCTTATATGGATATGAAAAACGGCTCCAGGTATACCACTTCAACCCATCTTTCCCTTTAAAATACCATTCAAGTTTGATCGGTAAATAATCTTGATTATAGGTGATCCGAACTTTGGAAAATTGATTCTTTTTATTTATAACTTTGGCTTCAAAATCAGGTGTCTTCCCTTCCTTCACTAGAGATTTAGTAATCAACGATTTCGGATCTCGCTCAATAATAAAGTTTGATTTTTCGATCTCTACCTTCGAAACTTTTAAGTTCAGAATTGCGGAAGTAATATTTCGGTATAAGTCTCTATGATACCTATCGGATGGTTTTTCGTCTGAATAACTACCATATTTTTTCCCATTTTTTACTACTACTTGAGTTTTACTATAAGAATTATTGCTCCTTAAGTCATAGCCATTCTCAAAATAAGATCGATATAAATTTTTATCGTCCGAATCATCCACAACAATAAACCGCTGTTGTTCTAATATGAATTTTGAATCTTCATAGTTATTCCTATTTCTCATTACCATAAATATAATAACTGTAACCATTGTCATTATCAGCATCGCCATTAAGAGAGGCTTTAAATTTATTATACTCTTCCACTTTTTCTTTCTCTGACATTCCTTTTGTCTTTCGTTGCCATGCTTCATAATCTTCATGTCCTCCTTTTCTTACAATATCCGCAAATTGACCTACATGTCCTGTATCTTCATCCACGTCACCCAAATCATCTTCTGAATGAAATTGTTTTTTTGCTTCAGATCGAGTAGCTGGCTCAGGAGTACCACTTACATCAAGCATTCCATGTTTACCTTCGTAAAACTTAGTAACATCTGAATTTTGACCTGTTGAAGGGCCGTAGTTAAAGGACTCCGTATTGGCGATTTCTCTTAATTCTTCATTAGAATATTTTCCTGGATCGGAATCATAACGACCATTTGCTAGTTTGTGCTTGTCATAGGCATCCCATTGACTGTCAAACTCACCGGTATCCAAATTCACAATAAACTCCACCATCCGGGCATTGTTCAAATCTTTTCCTTTAGCTGAATTGCCCTGAGGGACTTGAACCTTCATATTATAGGGACGTTGGAAGCCTTCTGATTCCTTGAAACGGTTATGGAAGTTCGCACCAGTTGTGTAATCAAATTCAATATTATTTTCTTTACCATATGCTAACAGTTTCTCGTAATCATTTGCGCCTTCGTAATGATTGCGAATATAGTAAATTGCTTGGCGATCAAGATAATAACGGAAAAAATGAACTTGCTGCCTAAGTAAATCTTTTTTGTAATTAAGATGTTTATCACCGAATGCTTTTACAACATCACGTCTGAAATACATGTTGAAATCACCATGTAGTGGTAGATTCTCTGAAATCTTATGCGTTTTGCTTGTCAAATGCATAAACTGATTACCATCCGTTTCTGCACCTAATTGCTTAAGAACAAGTTTTACTTTCGCTTCTGAATCGAGTTTACTACTAGCGTACATCTCTGTATAGATATCGGATCCAATCTCCTTGGTTTCCGCATACAAAGCATCTCTCCTTGCATTTAACTCACTGCCTGTCTTGATATCTGCTGTTCTTTTTGAAACGCCTTTGACATAACCTTTGATGGCATCCTTATCCCAACCATCTATTTCTTTAAGGTTCACTGATTGTTCACGTAATCCCGTGAGAAATTGGTTATATTCGAAAGCTGTTACACCCTTTGGTTTCGTTGGCAAATATTCACTTTCAAACTCTTTATTCTTAATCGTTTCATTTACGAGATCTGACCAAGATAAATCCTTTGGAATAGAATACATTCCAGTATTTGGATCCCACGCTACGTTAATTTGATTGACAGCTATTTGAATAGCTTGGGCTAAAACATCAATTTCCCAGAAGATGCTTGGTGACGTTGCATTAAATGCTCTTAGTTTGTTTAATTTTTCTTGTAGTTTATTTCTAGCAGCTTTTACAATACCATCTAATATGTTTAAGCCTTGAAGTCGCTGTAATCTCTGCAACCGTTGAAAATCTCCAGCACTGGTCGATTGACTAGCTGCAATTTCATTGATCTCTGCATGAAACATAGCAATCATCCGATCACACTGTTCAATATCAGAAACCAACTTTTCTTCCTGTAAGTCCTCATCAGCCACCTCAGAGCGATAGGATTTTGGGAGCTTTTTCACACTTTCTTGTGTCGCATCCGCTAAAGCTACGCCGGCTTCTTTCAATGGCTTAACAACACTTGTCACAAAGGTTCTAAATGAGTCGTAAGCTTGGCCAGACAAGCGTGAGGCTGAGTTTTCTATTTGGGTTAATGATGTTTCTAGTGCCTCATAGGCTTTCAGTTGCTGCTCAACCATCGTCCCTGTGCTAGTAGCCTGACTATCCAAACTACCTCGATAAACTTCGATTCCCATCGTCACTCTCCTTTTCAAAGTTTAGTTTTTTTCGTTCGTGATAAATATCATTTAAATCATCTTCGATTGTTCTTTTTTGGATAGCTAATTCATCTATTTCTTCCAAATAACTAGTTGAAATTTTTCGCGATTCATGAAGGGCTTCCTCCTGAAGGTGGTCAAAAAAATTTCTAGAGGAAGGATAAGATTCAAATGCATTCCATAAAAAACGGTGTGCATCATAGCTATACGCTTCAAAGCGGTTCAAATCCTCTTCCAACTTTCTTGTTTCTTTTATAATGGCCCTTTCTTTCTGGAAAAGTTGGTCTTCTTTTTTTCTTAATTCTAACAGTCGTTGATCGTAATCCATCTTCCTACTCTTTCAACCTATTGCATGCTCGCAGCAGTCGCTTCATCCACTTCTGTAAATCCAGTTGAAACACTTTGTAGGTTGGTCCCGATTGATTCAATCGCTGCTGCAATTTCTTCTGCTTTGGTTTTAGCAGTATCAATGGCTTGATGGGCAGCATCATTACCGGATAGTTTGGTTTGTTCATCTTTTGAAGCTGATGCAACTCCCGAAAGTGTATCCCCACTATCTTTTAAAGAAGCCGCTAACTCTTGTGCTGTCTCAGCATTACTTTTAATTTCAATCATTCTAGTTCCTCCCATACTCAATCTATTCATTCATTCTACCAAAATATTGAATATCTGTAAAACCGCTTCCACTGCCCCTACATAGTGATAAATGCTTGCTGGATGGGCCTTTTTTATGTTAAAATTGACAGAGAAAATGAGGTAATGTATGAACGTAATGAATGACATTCTTGAAAAGATTCAAGCTTATGACACGATTATTATCCACCGTCATCAAAATCCGGATCCGGATGCGATTGGTAGCCAAGTGGGCTTGCGGGATCTCCTGCGTGCGCACTTCCCTCAAAAGCGGGTATTGGCAACTGGCTATGATGAGCCGACCTTGACTTGGCTAGCTGAGATGGATGACGTCAAGGATGAGGATTATGAGGGAGCTTTGGTGATCGTTTGTGACACGGCCAATACTCCCCGCATCGATGACAAGCGCTATACGACGGGAGATTTCCTGATCAAGATCGACCACCATCCAAATGACGATGCTTATGGTGATCTACTCTGGGTCGATACCGAGTCTAGCTCTACCAGCGAGTTGATTACCCTGTTTGCCAAGGAATTGGATCTCGAACTCCCGGTTAGTGCTGCTCGTCTCCTCTATGCCGGGATTGTCGGCGATACAGGGCGTTTTCTTTATCCTGCCACTTCGACTCGGACCTTTGAGATTGCTGCAACCCTTCGAAGCATTCCTTTTGATTTTACTTCACTTGCTCGTCAAATGGATACGATCAATCTCAAAACTGCTAAGCTTCAAGGCTATGTCTATGACCATCTCGAGATCGATGAACATGGTGCTGCGCGTGTGACCTTGACACAAGAGCTCTTGAAGAAATTCGATCTACGGGATTCAGAGACTGCTGCAATTGTCGGAGCCCCTGGACGCATAGATACCGTATCTGTTTGGGCCATCTTTGTCGAGCAGGCCGACGGTCACTTCCGTGTCCGGATGCGTAGCAAACGAAAAGTGATCAACGAGATTGCCAAACGACATAATGGTGGTGGCCATCCACTAGCGAGTGGAGCCAACTCCTACTCCCTCGAAGAAAACGATCAAATCTACAAAGAGCTACAAGAAGTGGCACGCACGAACGAAGGCTGAGAACGATTTCTCAGCCTTTTTATCTTGGTAATGGGGTTTTCATTTGCGGTAGCGATTCTTAGCTCTTTCTTGCCATGGGCAAACCTTAATGCTGGAAATTTTGGTTCATACACCTGGAATGGCCTTCGCGGAGATGGATGGTTTGTTATTATCTTCGCAGTCGTTGCGATTGTCCTTGCTTGTTTGAACGATGTAAAATCTTCATTGCCAAAAAGTTTGGCAATTGGTGTTATCGTGTCAGGTGCTATCGCAACTGTCGTTGCATTGCTTGCTCTATTCGGTGTGAACAAGTACGCTGTTGACTTCAATGGTTATGGCGTTTCAATTGGCTTTGGTTTGATCCTAGCTTTGATTGCAAGCATCGCTATTGTTGTGACTGGTCTCTTAGCGATGTCAGGTGGTAAAATCACTAAAGGAACATTCGAAGAACTTGCTGAATCTGGTAAAGGATTTGCACAAACAGTTGGACGTGTGACAACTACTACAGTTAAAACTGCAGTAGATGAAATCAAAAAAGAATCACACGAACACACTGAGGGACAAGCTGATCAACCAGTTGAAGCACCAAAAGATCCAAATCAATCTGAACAATAATAAGATCATCATCGCCTTGGCTTAGCCAGGGTGATTTTTTTGATCATTAATTTAAATAAAATTAGTGAAAATACTTGTCAAGATCCTAGAAATTTGGTAAACTAGCTTAGTAACAATCTATGGCTCGGAAAGAGACCATGGCAGAAAGGAAATATTGCAAAATGAAAAAAGATATCCATCCAGAATATCGCCCTGTTGTCTTCATGGACACTACTACTGGTTACAAGTTCCTCAGCGGTTCAACTAAGTACTCTAGCGAAACAGTTGAATTCGAAGGTGAAACTTACCCATTGATCCGTGTTGAAATTTCATCAGACTCACACCCATTCTACACTGGACGTCAAAAGTTCACTCAAGCAGATGGACGTGTGGATCGTTTCAACAAAAAATACGGTCTCAAATAAGAACCAACACAGAACCACTTCCCTTTCGGGAGTGGTTTTTTTGAGTTCTTCCTCTCATGTGTTACAATAGAAAAATGCAATACAAAACAGAAACATTGGGGACTTATCTTGATTTAAAACCCTACCACCATTATGCCTCCATTCCTCTTATTCATTTTGAGAAGGATTTATCAGATACGTTCATTCTTTGCTTTAAAAGGGAAATGCAGATCCATGTGATTGATCTAGAGCAGGATTCTGGTCAGAGTCTTCTTTTTTCACATGCCAGTCTCATAGAGCGTCAGGGGCTCTTTGATGGCATTGCTGCGGTTCCTCTAGAATCTCTAAGTACTCTCTACATTTTGGCTTTTCCTCGGGATCTTTACGAATTTTCTGCAGAAGCACGATTAAAGAATATTGTAGATCTCTATCAGGCGCACGACGATGTCCTCCATTTTTTAAAAACAACACGAAATATTGGAGACCAAGTCACAGCTTATGAACTAGAGTGGAAAACTACAGCTAAAAACATGGTAGACCTTGACCTGTTTCGTTATACGAGTCGTTCTGACGTGGAAGACCCAAGTTCTTTAGCAGTTGTCTCCAGTAAAGACTATGACTTCATTCCCGATTTTCATCCATTTTTATCTAGTAAGCGAGGCGGCAAGGTCTTAAGCGTTCCTGCTGACTACCTAGACCCCAAAACTGGTCAAAGAGCTAGCCTTGAGATCATGGGCTGGTACTTGCGGGATCAGCAACTCAAAATTCGATGGAAACCCAAACACACGCGCAAAAGACGCTGGCGCTCTTCTCAACTTTCTATCGACATTGTCAGCAAGCACTACTTCTTTCAGGGGGAAATTTACAAAGGAGCCAGCGCTCCTGTCTTTCTAGATCAGTTGGAATTCAAGGTCTCACAGGGTTACCAAACGGATCTCGAACAAGCCTATCAAGAATTTTTAACGATCATAGATGAACGAAAACGCAAAGCCCTTCTTCGAAAGGTTTCGCTTGGAAAGCAAAAAGGCTAAGGGTTCCCCTAGCCTTTTTCTGCTATTCTTCATTTTCTCTGATCTTCTTGATGATGCTTCCCATCTGAACGCCACCATCTTTATAGTTTCTATAATAACGGCCAGCTCCATCTCCAATATAGCTGATCGGAGAGAAAGTATCGCTCTTGAAGCTACCATCTTCGTCAATCAAGTCTTCTTCTACTTCACGACGGGTTACACGCGCGATAATATTGGTCAATGCTCCACATTCGACAAATTCAACAACTTGGCATTCAATGGAAACTGGACAAGCTGTTACCATTGGAGCATCTACTGTTTCCCCAATTGTATAGTCTAGTCCTGTAAGAGCAAACTTATCTTTGCGGCTATTGAAGCCTGCGATTTCAACCTCAGTTAAGAGTTCCTCTGTAGGGATATTCACGGTGAAAGATCCGTGTTTTTTAATTTCTGTGACGGCATTTCCTTTGGTTCTCATAGCGACCACCATCATACTTCCTAGCGTATAGGCTGAACTAGAAGTTGAAATATTATAGCCATGCACATCATCCTTGTATCCTAAGAAAAATACAGGAAATCCAAAATATAACTTGCGTGTTTCAAATGTTTGTTTCACACTTTTCTCCTTTTTTAATTACTTGATGGTGAAGTTAGAAAATCAGGTAGCATCCGCTAGATCCTGAATTTCACGGATAAATTGACCATTTTCTAAGATCAGGATGCGATCACAAATGGCCTGGCACAATTGCTCATCATGGGCGATGAAGATAAAGGTATTCTGATACTTAGCATGCAGTTTATAAAGCAATTGTAAAATCTGAACCTGGGTTTTGGGATCCAAACCACTGAGGGATTCATCAAAAATAATGATATCTGGGTTTAGGAGCAAGGTTCTGGCAATACAAACTCTCTGCAACTGGCCACCACTTAATTCTCTTGCTCTTTTTCCTAAGACTTCTGATGGTAGCCCTACTTCTGTTAAAACGGTGTGGACTTTATCTATCGGAAAATCTTTGGGAAGAGCTTCTAACAAGATTTCTTTGACAGTAAATCGTGGATTCACAGCGTGAAAGGAATCTTGGAAAACGACCAAGATGCGAACACCATCCTCTTTGATAGAATAGGTTTTACCATCCAAGAGAACCTGTCCTTGACTTGGCTTCTCAATTCCTAAGATGACTCGTGCTAAAGTAGACTTGCCACTGCCACTTTCTCCCATAATTCCAACAATTTCGCCTTTTTTGATGGATAGATTGCAATGGTCTAATACAATTTTTCCTTGATAGTTGACCGTTATATCTTTACATTCCAGCATTATTTCTGATCACCTGCTTCAAATCTTGTTCTAAGAATAATTCCTTGGTATAGCTTTTTTTTGGAGCTGTCAATAGATCCTCGGTTTTTCCAAATTCAACGACTTTTCCCTTCTCTAACACCAACATATTGCCCCCGAGCTCCCTGGCTAAATAATAGTCATGGGTAACGGTAATAACCGTCTTATGCTGAGCCAGTAATTCTTTGATCATGCTAAGGATCATCTCACGGTTCACCCGATCGACCGCTGAGGTTGGTTCGTCCAGTATGATGGTTTCAGGATCTAGACATAAGATAATGCCTAACATAATCCGTTGGAGCATGCCTCCACTTAGTTCAAAGGAGTATTGCTGGAGAACCGATTCTGGATTTACGATCCGAACCTTTTCTAGAACGTCCAGAGCTTTCTTGCGGCATTCACTTTTGGAAAGAGTTGAGTGGCTTTTTATGGTCTCATAGAAATGCGTCCAAATCGTTTGAAAGGGATTAAACATAGACATGGGATTTTGAACCAAATAGGCGATCTTCTGCCCTCTAAAAGCCTTCCAGTCTTTGTCTGAAAAAGAATCTAGATGGAGATCCCCATAATGAATCGATCCAGTCTGTTTCATGTTCCGAGGGATAATCCCTATTAATGCCTTGGTCAGTAGCGTTTTTCCAGATCCACTTTCTCCCACCACTAGCAGGGATTGGCCTAAGGGATGGGTGAAAGACACCCGATCCAGACGAGACTCCTCCTGATCGACAAGAGAAAGATCTTTAATGCTGAATGATTCCATTCTTCTCTCCTTTCTCTTCGATATATTCACCAAATAGGTTAAAAGAAATGACGGTTAAAAAGATAGCTAAGCCTGGTGCGATCATCATCCAAGGCGCCACTCGGAAGTAGGCCCTCGCATCATGCAGCATTAAGCCCCACTCCGAAACATTGGGTTGGACTCCAATTCCTAAGAATGAAAATCCTGAAATCATTAGAATGATATTCCCGATGTTCATGAGAAGAATGACTAGTACGGGCTTGTAGATAAAGGGCAAAATATGGTTTTTGAGGATATGAAATGACCCCATTCCCATGATCTGGGAACTAATGACATAGGGCTCTTGTTTGGTAGAAATGACCAGATTTGTCACAATCCTTGCATAGTAGATCCATTCGATAATGACAATGGCAATGATCATATTGCTCATTCCTTGTCCTAGGATTCCAACAGTAGCAAGTGAAAGAAGAAAACTTGGAAAAGCCATCAAGACATTGGTCAGCCAAAGAAAGGCACCTTCCATTTTTCCTTGATACCAACCTACAACCAAACCTACGATAAAGCCGGTCACTACTTCTAAGACACTAATTGCGACAGCTAAAAATAGGGAATAACGCGCACCATATAAGAGTCTCGAAAAAACATCTCTACCCAATTGATCTGTCCCTAAAAGATGTTGGGGACTTGGACTTAAGAGCTTATTAGAAACATCTACATATTGCGGATCATAAGGCGCTATAAAGGAAGCAAACAAAGCAAGGAAAATCAATAGACCTAATATGAAAATGGAAAAAATAACACTTTTTCTCATGAACTCTTTCCTCTCTTCCTTACTCGTGGGTCAATCCAGTGGTTGACCGCTTGCGTCATGCCATTGTTTAATAAGAATAATAAGCCAAATAACATCATACATCCTTGAATTAAAGGTGTATCAATCGAACGAATCGCCTCTACAAACAAACTTCCTAATCCATTCCAGGAGAACACTTCCTCAACAATCAAGGATCCTGTCATTAAATAAACAAATGTCAGACTTAATCCAGTGGCAATCGCAGGTAAGGCATTTCGTAGAATATGATGGGGTAAAAGATAGCGTAGCTTAACCCCTCTCATGCGTGCATTTTCAACATGTGGACTCTCCAACTGGGTCGATACGGCTTTTCGCACTAAGGCAATGTATTGGCCAATCAGTGAAAAGCTTAAGGTGATACTCGGTAAGACGATACTGAGAGGTTCATTTTTACCAGATACAGGCAACCAGCCTAATTTTACAGAAAAAATAAAAATCAACATGTAACCGAGCCAAAAGGCAGGCATGGATACCGAGCTAAAGCCAATGAAACGCATGCATTTGTCAAAGAAGGAATTGGTCTTCAAGCCACTGATAACCCCAATGGGAATAGAAACGACAATGATAAGAATAAAGGAAGTCAGTCCTAAATAAAAAGTGGATAGGAAACGACTAGCAATTAAACTAACAACGGATTCCTTCAGTAAATAAGAGGTTCCAAAGTCCAGGTGAAGAACTTTTACGAACCAGGATAGATACTGTTCAATCCAGGATTTATCCAAACCCAAATAGGTTCTTGCATTTTCAAGGGCCGCTGGAGTGATTGGCAAATGCCGAATTCGCAGATAATTCTCTGCTGGATCCTGCGACGTAAATTTTGTGAGGATAAAGGTGATAATAGAGATAACAAGTAAACCACTTATAAAACTAATAATTTTTTTAAAAATAGCTTTCATATCATATAAAACTTAGTTCCTAAAACAATGTGATCCGCTTTAAAAGATCAACATTGATCCTCTAAAGCGGAATCTCATATCAAAATAAAAGGATTGTCACTTTGATGGAGGCCACATTGTCTACTTCATTCAAGACCTTGTCCTTATTTATTCACTTTTTCGATATAGCGAACTGGAAGGGCATTTTCTTCTGGAGCAAAACGAACATTTTTCAACTCACCTGTACGATAAACAGAGATCACTGACTGATAAGTCAATGGGATATAAACTGCTTCTTCATGGAGCAAGGTCAAAGCTTTCTTATAGCCAGCATCTACTTTATCTTCGTCAGCTTCTGTCAAGGTTTGTTTGATGGTTTCATCCAATTCTTTCTTAATTGGAAGGGCTTCAAGAGAAACATTTTCTGGGTGACCATGAGCAGACTCAGCTGTCAATGCTGTCATCCATGCGTGAGGGTCCCATGGAGCTCCCCAAGAGAAGGTAAGCATCATATCAAAGTTTCCTGTTTTCGCATTTGCCCAATAATCGTCTTCTTCCATGGCCGTCAATTTCACTTCGACACCAATTTTCTTCAATTCGCCTTGGAAATACTCTGCAAGATCTTTATCAGTTGCTTTTGTAGAAATGTAAGGGAAATTCAATTCCATCTTCTTGCCATCTTTGGCACGGATTCCATCAGATCCCTTCTTCCAACCAGCAGCATCCAACATTTTTTCTGCTTCTTTTTCGTCAAATGTATATGGTTTTAAGCCAGCATCTGAGTGAGGAGTTGATTTAGAGAAGATGGTATCGGCAGGAGTTTCTGCCCCCATGAACAATTTCTCTGCAATTTCTTTTTTGTTAATGGCATGGTTAATAGCTTTACGAACATTCTTATCTTGGAAGACTTCTTGTTTGGCATTCAAGAGCAACAAGCGAGTAGACATTGGTTGCGAAACATCCGTTGTATATTTCTTATCTTTCTTGTATTGAGCGAAGGTATTTAAACCAATAACACCATTTCCATAAAGCAAATCGACTTTACCAGATTCAAATTCTAAAGCACGTGTTTGGGCATCTGGAATTATCTTGATGGTTACTTCTTTCAGTTTTGGTTTTTCACCCCAGTAGTTTTCATTACGTGCAAAAGTGATGTATTCGTTAGATTTTTTATCTTTGACCACCCATTGACCAGTACCAATAGAGGATTTGATTTTATTCTTAGTTGTATCATCACCATCTGGGAAGCTGGCATCTGCTAAGAAACGAATTGGACGAATCATAGAAAGATCGTAAAGTGTAGCACTGTATGGTTCTTTAAGGGTAATTTCAAAGGTATGATCATCAACAACTTTGTAACTATCCAAAACATTGGTGAAGTTAAACCATTCATGGTTTCCTTTGTTTTCTTTTGAGAAGATCGTATCGAAATTCCGCTTCACATTAGCTGCGTTGAAATCAGAGCCATCTGAGAATTTGGCTTTTCTCAAGTTAAAGGTATAGGTTTTCCCATCTTCACTAACCTTCCAGCTCTCTGCTAAGGCAGGCTCAATTTTCCCATTGTCTCCGTAACGGACAAGACCTTCATACACCAAATCTTGAATAATAAATTGATCTGGATTATATACGTGAGGATTGACATCTCCAAAGTCTTCTCCCCAGGCGAGGGTAATCTTATCTTTCTCAGCGCTGCTGTCTGAAGACTTACCATTTTGCTGGCAGGCAGCTAAACACAAAACTGCTAAACTAGTAACAGCTAATTTCCAAAATTTTTTCATTAGATAAACCTCATGATTAATATTTTTGATTCACATAAGTTTGTAGAGCATCTCCAAATTTTGTGAACAATAAAATGATCACAATTAAGAAGATACAAGGAAAAGCGACGATCCAGGGAGCTTCCTGGATATAGGTCCGACCATCGTTCATCATGGCTCCCCACTCTGGAGACGGAGCCTGCGCGCCTAGTCCAACAAAACTAAGGCCAGCAATCTCCATGATGATCGTCGAAACATTAAAAGTCATGGTAGTGACAATTTGCGGAAATAAACTAGGAACATAGTAATTTTTGATGGTGTTCCAAAAGTTATTTCCGTACATTTTTGCTGATTGAACATAGAATTCATGTTTTAAACGCAGGGTCAGCGACCGAGTGATGTAGGCATATTTGGTCCAAGCCGTTAAGCCAATCGCTATGACCGTTTGTTGCAAACCTACTCCTAACAGGCTCACAATAGCAATCACTAAGACGATAGATGGAAAGGACTGAAAAGCCGTAATAAACAAGAAAATAGCACGATCCAACTTCCCACCGATCAAGGCACTGGTCACTCCAATAAAAGAACCAACTAGGGTGACAAAGAGAAGGATCCCAACTGCAGGCACAATGGTTTGTACCCCACCACTTAGGGTTCGAGCAAATACAGAGCGGCCCACGGCATCTGTACCAAACCATTCTTGACTATTGGGTGCTTGGAGGGCATTTCCTAAATGGACCTTGGTAATGCTGTCTCCTAAAAAGAAGGGAGAGAGACAAGAAATCAATAGGACCAAGAGAAGGCATCCAGCCAAGAGATAGAGGTTGCGGTTACTAACTTTTTTCATCGCTTAGCCTCCATTTCCTTTAGGACTAGCCTCTTTCTTAAAAAGAAGGAAGTGGGTTGGTTGCGATAGACGGGCCTTAGGATTTAACCAGGTGATCAAGGCTTGGGTGGTGAAATTGACAAGCAATACCCCAAGTGTAATCACCAGAACAGCTCCTTGGACCAGAGGATAATCCCGATTGACCACAACTGCAATCAGCATTTTTCCGATGCCTGGCCAAGAGAATAAATACTCTATAATGGCAACACCTCCTAACAGAGAACCCAGTGACAAACTCACCAATGTCAACAAAAAGGGAAGGGTATTATACAAGACATCCTTAAAAAGAATGCGACCTTCCGGTATGCCATGTCCTCTTGCACCTTCTACTGCTGGCGACTGCAGCTCATCAATGATAGCCGTTCTCAATTGAGGAATATAGCGTGTAGACATGGTCAGCGCCATGGTAGAAATCGGTAAAATTAAGCCCCATTCATTTGCAGTTGACTGAATAGGAAACCAGCCAAGCTTGACTGAAAAGACAAGCATCAAGAGAATTCCAATGACAAAACTAGGAATGGCATTTAAAAATGCGCAGAGCGTCATTATCAATCGATCCAGTCGACTACCGATATGATAGGCTGCATAAATCGAGAGAGGAAGGGATATGGCAAGGGTTGCCAGCAAGATGTGGATCCCTAGATAGATCGTATTTGGAAAGTAAAAGACCAATTGATCCCAAACTGGGGCTCCTGTACGATAGCTGATCCCAAAATTTCCCTGGAGGATGTTTCCTAACCATCTCAGATATTGCAAAATAAAACTATCGTTTAAGCCTATCTCAGCTCGTTTTATCTCTAGTAGTTCTTTGGTATAAGGAATTCCTTGCGCATTTAAGATACTTTCTGCAGGGTCCCCTTTATCCAGATACACTAACAAGAAAGAAAGAAAACTAACACAGAGCAGGATCAAAACCATTTGAAATAGTAATTTGATGAAATATCTTGTCATGGCTCCCTTCCTTCTTCCTGATAAGGTTTCATCAACAGTTTGGTGTAGTCCGACTGAGGATTTCGCAAAACGTCTGACATCACCCCATTCTCTTGAATTTTTCCATCTTTTAGTACCATGATTTCATCACAAAATTGGCTGACCAGCGCAATATCGTGTGAAATAAAGAGAAAAGATGTTTGGGAGCTATTCTGAATCTCTTCTAAGAGTTCCATCACTCCCTCTTGGACGGTCACGTCTAAGGCACTGGTGATCTCATCACAAATTAATAAGTCAGGTTGGACCAAGAGAGCCCTGGCAATGGCCATCCGTTGACATTCTCCACCACTTAATTGGTGGGGAAATTGCTGGGCCAGGACAGGATCCAAGCCAACCCTTTCCAGGAGTTGGTGAATCTTCTCTTCCATCTCCTTCTTAGTCTTACAAATCTTAAAATTCTGGCAAACCTCTTCTAAACTTGCTTGTAAGGTCCTTTTGGGATGAAAGGCTTCTTGAGGCTGTTGAGAGATGTACTGGACCTTTTTGTAAAACTCAAGGTCAGTAAAACTTGTCAGCGATTGCCCCAGAAACTGAATCCTTCCCTCTTGCACATCCAGGAGTCGACTCAGAATTTTGGCAATGGTACTTTTACCCGAACCAGATTCTCCGACCAAACCAAGCCGATGACCCTTATTTAGAGTAAAGGACACATCAAAAACACCAGCCTGATGATGAAGTGGATCTTGATAATGATGAGTGAGATCTTTACATTCGAGTAAATAGGTCATTTGGTGACTCCTGCTACAATTTTAGTTTGGGAATAGCCCTTAGTAATTTCTGGGTGTAGGGATGTTGCGGATTTTGGAAAATTTGGTCGCGTCTTCCTTCTTCCACAATCCTCCCCTCCTTCATAACCAAGATCCTATCTGCCAACTTTTTAGCGACACTCATATCATGAGTGACAAATAAGAGGCTGGATTCTTCGGTCCTTAGCAATTGAATCAAGGTTTGAATAAACGATTCCTTGGAGAGAACATCCAGGGCACTGGTCGGCTCATCTGCCAAGAGCAATTTAGGATGAGTGGCTAAGGCCAAAGCAATGGCCACTCGTTGCATCATACCTCCACTGAGTTCAAAAGGATACTTTGATGGTACCTGTGCTGGATCTAAGCCAACCATCTGGAGGCATTCCTCTAAAGATCTCATCTTTTCTACTTGAGAGCGATGACTCTTGACGAGATCCTCGTAATGGTCTTTGATTTTACGGTTGTTGTTAAAACCTAGACTAGACTGCTGCGTCACCCAGGCCAATTCTGTCCCTACAAAGGGATAAGAAACCCGCTTCTTTTGTGGGCTGATGGCCTGATCCCTATAAGAAATACTGCCTTGGGTAATGACTAAGTCATTCAAGGGAAGACCCAAAAGCAGTTTTAAAATCGTTGTTTTGCCACTGCCACTTTCTCCGACGATTCCGACTGCTTCACCTGCCGAAACGGTTAGAGAAAGTTGATCTAAAATAATCTTGGACGGGGAAGAAACCGTGACATTCGTCAGTTGCAACATAGCTTTACTCCTTCGAGAGTTTATTTGTTACATGGTAATAATCTGTTGGATGGGATTCCAAATGAGAGATGGATTTGTCCATGACGATGGCAACTTTATAAAATCCAATGATTGTATAACCATAATCCTTATCCACAAGGGCTTGAATGTCCTTGCTTAATTGGATCCGTTTTTTCTGATCGGTCTCAGTTGCTAGCGCTTCGATCTTCTGATCAGCTTCCGCATTGCTATAATGACCGATATTTCCTACTCCCCCAGTTTTGACAGCTGAGTTAAAGTAAGCATATGGATCGCCAATCGGAGCAGCTACTACAGCATAAGGTGTGAAGGCATAATCTTTCTCCGTTGCGACGGCACTCACTTCCACCTTACGAATCTTCGCTTCAATTCCAACCTCTTTTAATTGTTGTTGAGAAGCTTCAATGGCTAACGGCATTTCTGGTAAACGAGTAAAGGAGAGCAATTCAATCGTGACTTTCTTTCCATCTTTTTCACGGTAGCCATCTCCATCGGTATCCTTGTAGCCAGCCTCATCTAACAGTTTCTTCGCTTTTTCTACATTGAACTCATGAACACTTTTATCCAAAGCAAAATCAGAGCTAGAAGGGAGAGGTCCTGTGGCTGGAACAGCAGCTCCTTTAAAGAGGGATTCTGTATAAGTTTTCTTGTCGACCAAAGTATCCAAAGCTTGACGGAACTGATCATCAGCTATATAAGGATCTTCAAAGTTGTAGACATAGCTTAAGTAACGGCCACCTTCTTTTTCAGATATTTTATAATGGTTGTCTTTTTTAAAGCTTGCTAAATTAGCATATGGGAGCCCATAAACAGCATCAACTTCTTTGGATTGTAGGGCAGCAGAAATCGCTGTTGGATCAGAGAAATATTTAATCTTGACCTGTGCAACCTTGGCTTTACCACCCCAATAATTTGAATAGGCCTCTAATGTAGCGCCTGTTTCTGGCGTATAGGTCTTGATTAAAAATGGTCCTGTTCCTACTGGAGCTTTATCTGATGCAGATTTTCCATCCACATCTACAATGACTGAGTATGGTTCAGCCAATAGATTTTTCATAATAGGCTGTTCTGATTTTGTTTTGATAGTTACGGTTTGACCTTCAGAATGGATACTCTCTATTCCAAGATCAGCAGCTGCACGCTTACTCTTTTCAATCAATCGTTTCAAAGAGGATTCAACCTTCGCACCCGTCATTTTTTCTCCATTTTGGAAAGTAACATCATTGCGAAGGGTAATTTTCCACTCCAATTGTGAGGTTTGTTCCATTTTTTCAGCTAGCCATGGTTCTGGTTCTAATTGATCATTCATTTTAAATAAAGTTTCTCCCACCCCATAACGAATGGTGAACCAACCATTATACTCGTCTGCCGGATCGATATTGATTGGAAACTGGGTATAACCAATCGTCACCGTTTGAGCATTCTTAGTTACTTCTGGTGATGATGGTTGATTAGTTTTTGCACAACCTAAAAGGGATAGACTCATGAGAGTCGCTCCGATCATAAATTTCCATTTTTTCATTTGTATCCTCATTCTATTAATTTATTTTTTCTTCAAGAAAGTAAGAACAAAAGAAAATTTCTCTTACCTTCTTGACCCAGTTTCCATCTTCATCAGCTTTCGCTTGCATGATCCTTCTCGCCGCCTTCTGTAAGTAACATTTCTTCCCAAGGATCCTTGTCTTCTAGGAGTAAAACAGTACCTTGAGGGATATCAATCGACCAAAAGTCAGCTTCCGGATCTACTAAAAATTGATAAATCAAGCGCAAAACACCTAGATGCCCAACTATCGCAATTTCATCATCATCTGTTTCACGAATCTCTTCGACAATGGATTGGACCCGATCTTTAAATTTTTGAAAGGGTTCTGCCTTAGATGGAGTTACGTCAAAGGGACTTTCCAACCATTCTTCCCAAACTAAGGGAAAGGCAGCTTGAATTTCATTGGCCGTTCTTCCCTCCCATAGTCCGAAATCTCTTTCATTCAATGCTTTATATGCTTTGGGGATCTGATCTGGAAAAATGATGGTAGCTGTTTCTTGAGTTCTTTTGAGCTGACTGGTATAGATCCGAGAAATGTCTCTTCCTTTCAGCAACTGATGAATATTACTTGCTTGCTCTTTTCCTGTTTCATTGATAGAAACATCCGCTTTTCCGTAGAAAAAACGTTTTTTATTAAAGTCTGTTTCCCCATGACGAATCAGGTACCACTTTTTTACTGTCATATGATCATTCCTAACAAAAATAATATCTGTGCTACTTCTACTGATGCTCCTAAGGTATCTCCTGTCTCCCCGTCAATCTTTTGGTAAACGAACCAGCGAAAGGCAAGAGTCCCTAGAATGACCAAACTATAAGCAAGGAGCCCTTTTAACCAAAAACCTCCAATAAGGACAGCCAGTGGGACAATCTGAGCTAAAAGGATCGAACTAGTTTTTGTACCAGAAAAGAAATTTCCAGAGCCACCTGATTCACGTGCATAGCGCATCTTGTAAAGCTGCATGGTTAAACCAACCTTCCCAATCATCGATAAAGAAGCTACAATAAGCCACTTAGGTTGAGGAAGATAAGGTCCCATCGCGATCATAAGGCCGTAATAGAAAATCAAAGCCAAGACACCATTGCTTCCAATACGGCTGTCTTTCATAATTTCCAACATTCGGTCCTTAGAACGTGAAGAGAACAATCCGTCTGCTGTATCAGCAAGGCCGTCCAAATGAAAGCCTCCGGTGAGAAGCACATCAAAGAACAAGGTCAAAACCCAAGCAATGTTCTCAGGAAGCACCAAAGAAGTTAAAACAAAAAATAAGGAGGAAATGAGACCTAGTAGGAGACCAAAAAGCGTTAAAATTGGAACTCCTTTTCGAACATAGGAGAGATCAACCGCTTTGGGAATCACAATCCGACTAAAAAATTGTGTATAGATAATGAGTGCTGAAATCATTTTAACTGCTGTGCTAGCCCACAAATAACTAAGTAGACTTCACTTGCCTCCTTTGCAATTAATTGATTGACCCGACCTTGAAGATCTCTAAAGTATCGTCCAAGACGAGTGTCCGGAACGATGCCAAGCCCCACTTCATTAGTGACAATCCAAAAAGTAGCTTGGCGCTTCTTCATAGCAGCTAACAGCAAAGCCCACTCGGATACGAGGGCATCCAAAATACGTGCTTGTTCTGCCTTGCTTAAAAACTGCTCGTCTGATAAGAAACCTTTCTCTGGGTACCAGTCATTGACCAGATCAAACAGTCGATTGGTGGTTAACATAGTGGCACAGTCTAATAAGTAATCGCTATGATGGTCTTGTTCAATCCATTTAGCTAAGTCCCGGTATTGTTCAAGCGTATCCCAGCTTTGTGGACGTCTTTGTTGATGGAGCTTGACCCGTTCCTGCCACTCTGGATCTTCTTTCATAATGAGACCTGTTGCGATGTAACAAACCCCTTCCTTCTGGATGAGTTTTGATTCAGCAAAGGAGGATTTACCACTACGAGCACCACCTGTGACTAAAACAATCTTCCCCATATTTTTCCCCTCATTATAACTGGCTAAAGGCTTTATCAAAAGCAGCTAAGGTGCGGTCTAGATCCTCATAAGAATGAGCACTTGATAAGAAGTTGCTTTCATATTGAGATGGAGCAATATAAACCCCTTCTTGCAAAAGTAGCCCATGTGCCTTGGCAAAAAGTTGATGGTCCGCTTGTTTAGAATCCTCAAAATTCAATACTGGTTTTTCTGAGAAGAAAAATCCAAACATGGTTCCAACAGAAACTACTTGAAGGGCCACTCCATGTTTTTCTGCCAACTGACGGATCCCCTGACAGAGATAGTCTGTCTTTTCAACCGTTTGATCAAAGACTTCCTTGGTCAATAGGCGTAAGTTTTCATAGCCCGCTGCCATAGCAATTGGATTCCCGGATAGCGTTCCAGCTTGGTAAATATCTCCTAAAGGAGCAATTTGATTCATGTATTGAGCTTTCCCACCAAAAGCAGCAACTGGGAAACCACCACCGATGACTTTTCCTAGACAGATCAAATCTGGATCGACTTGATACAAGCCCACTGCTCCTTGGTAATGAGCCCGAAAACCAGTCATGACTTCATCCATGATGAAAAGTGAACCGGCTTCAGTCGTCAGACGGCGAATCTCCTCGATAAATTCTTTGTGGCCTGGAATCAAGCCCATATTGCCGGCAACAGCTTCTACGATAACACAGGCAATTTCTTGACCGTGTTCTTCAAAGCAGGTCTGTAAGGCTTCTAAATCGTTATAAGGAAGGGCAATGGTTTCACGCGCCACCTCAGGTATCACACCTGCAGAATCTGCAATCCCAAAACTTGCTACACCAGAGCCAGCTTGTACCAAGAAAGAATCACTATGTCCATGGTAGCAACCAATAAATTTCACTACCTTTGGTCTTTTAGTAATCCCACGCGCTAAACGGATGGCACTCATGGTTGCCTCTGTCCCAGAATTGACCATTCGAATTCTCTCTACAAAAGGAAGACGTTCTTTAATCAGTTTGCCTAGTTTGATTTCGCGTGGACTCGGTGCACCATAACTAGTACCTTCCCATAGGGCATCTTGTACTTTTTCAAGAACATCTTTAGGAGCATGTCCTAAAATCATTGGTCCCCAAGAGAGCACGTAATCCACAAATTGATTCCCATCTACATCATAGAGATAAGCTCCTTGAGCATGGTCAATGAAGAGAGGATTGCCTCCTACAGCCTTAAAAGCTCGTACAGGGCTATTGACGCCACCTGGGAAAATGGATTCTGCTTCCTTGAAGTAATCATTTGATTGTGTTCGTTTCATCTTTCATCCTAGCCTTTCAAATATCCTGCTACATCCTTGGCAAAATAAGATATGATTAAATCCGCTCCTGCTCGTTTCATTCCGATGAGACTTTCCAGGACCACTGCTCTCTCATCAATCCACCCTTGGGCAGCAGCAGCCTTCACCATACTGTATTCCCCACTGACATTGTATGCCACAAGTGGAAGATCGCTTTGATTTCGTAAATCTCTTAAGACATCTAAGAAGGCAAGAGATGGTTTTACCATTAGGAAATCTGCTCCTTCTTCTTCATCACTTTGAGCCTCCCGCAGAGCTTCTAAACGGTTTGCTGGATCCATCTGATAGGTTTTTCTATCACCAAATGCCGGAGCACTTTCACCAGCATCACGAAATGGTCCATAAAAACTAGAAGCAAATTTAACCGAATAAGACATAATCGGTACCATGTCAAAGCCAGACTTGTCTAAGCCTTCTCGAATCGCTGCAACATATCCATCCATGGCATTGGACGGTGCAATGATATCTGCTCCCGCTTCAGCTTGACTAATCGCTACTTGGACTAAGCGTTCCAAAGAAAGATCGTTCACAACCGTTTCACCATCTAGAATGCCACAATGGCCATGATTCGTAAATTCACAGAGACAGGTATCTGCTACAAGAATGAGATCTGGATAGTGTTGCTTGATCAAGCGAAGCGCTTTTTGAACAATTCCATCCGGATTAGAAGCTTCTGAACCAACTTCATCTTTAAGAGCTGGAATTCCAAAGATTATAAAAGACTTAATCCCGAGTTGCACACAGGATTCGACTTCTTCCAGAAGATCTGCTAAGGCAAATTGATAGACTCCTGGCATGGAAGCCACTTCTTCTTTTTGCTCTAGATTCTCCTTTACAAAGAGTGGTTGAATAAAGTCATTGACACTTAAAGTCGTTTCTCTTACTAAATCTCTCATGAGAGGATTTTTTCTTAGTCTACGATGTCTTTTAAAATTCATGTTCTTTAATCTCCTTTATGATCAGCTCAACCAATTTCACCATTGATGGACTTGAAGGAATATAGTTTACGGAAACACCACAATCTAAAACAGCTTTTGCTGTAGTCTCTCCAATGACACCAATTTGATGATGCTCTGGCAAAGAAAGCCCCTCTTGATAAAAAACATCCCAGGCTGATGGACTAGCAAAGGTCCATACACATGGTTCTTTTAAGGATAGAAGCTCTCTTATTTTAGCGAGTCCCTCTTGATTGGCAACAGTTTGATAGAGGGGCCAAGCATAAACATCATGCCCCAATTCTTGTAACATTTTTGGATAGGTTGGATTAGCAAGATCACTGTGTGGGAAGAGGATGTTTTGCTGGTCCCCATATTGACTAGCCCATTCCTTGATAAAATCCACTCCATACTGGCTACTGGACTCAAAGGTCACATCGAGTTGATGCTCTCTTAATAACTTACTGGTCTGGCTTCCAATCGACGCAATCTTTAGATCAGGTCTCAAATAGGGAAGAAATAACTGTACAGTATTGGCACTCGTAAAAAAGACCCAATCAGCTTTGGCCAGTTTTTCTTCAAAAATGAGTGGAAGGGGATTGCCTTGTGTGCAAATCAATGGTGCATGCAACCATCTGACTTGGTTCTGGTCTAGTAGGGTTTGTAATTCGACAGAAGGTTCCTGTTCCCTTGTAAAAATAATTAAGCTTCCCACCATTTGTCTGTTAAGGCTCCTTTTTCCATTAATTGCTCCAACGCTCGTTTGGGAAGATCGTCCCCATCCTCAGACGTAAGAGCTACATACAGGCAACGGTCTTTGGCATCTGCTAGCATAGCTTCTAAATGATAGTGACCATCCTTGAATTGAGCATGAGCTCCAACTGGGAAGGTACAATCCGCATTCATCAAGCTTAAGAAACTTCTTTCCAATTGGATGCAGTTTTCTACTTCTTTATCATGGATAGAAGCCAATATTTCCAGGACTTCCTCGTCATCTTCCCGACATTCAACGGCTAATGCCCCTTGCGAAACTGCAGGAATAAATGTCTGAGGATCTAAAAATTCTAAATTCAAAGAAGGTGACTGATCCAAATACCCGATCCGTTTTAAGCCAGCAGCAGCTAGCACGATGGCATCACATTCGCCTTCTTGTAACTTACGGATGCGCGAATCAATATTTCCACGTAAGGGTTTAAATTGAAGATCACTTCTTAAACTTTGTAGTTGCACCTGGCGACGAATACTACTGGTCCCTACAACAGCTCCTTGAGGAAGAGTGGCCAAGGTCATCCCTTCTTCTCTAAAAATCATACAGTCTCTGACATCTTCTCTCTCCGGTATGGCTCCAATGGTACAGCCATCCACAAGAATAGAAGGAACATCTTTTAAACTATGGATCGCTATATCAATGTCTTTATTCAAGAGAGCCTGTTCAATTTCCTTTACAAAAACGCCTTTTCCCCCAATGGTTTGAAGAGATACATGTACTAAACGATCTCCCTGAGTTTTATAAGGGACCAATTCAAAGTCAACCTCAGGATGGCATTCTTTTAAACGTTGTACCACCATTTTGGTCTGGGTCATGGCCAACTGGCTTTTTCTTGTTCCAACTTTAATGCTTCTCATGGTTTACTCCCTTTCCACTATGAAGATCGAAGATTTTTGCAATCAAGGCAATATCATATTCTGAATTTTCTCCGACAGACATTTCTTTTAATTGCAATAAAGGTTCCTTCAGGATCTGATTAATGATGCTCTTCATATGCTTGGAAATTTGTTTCTTTTCCCGTTCGGTGAGATCTGGTAGTTTGCGCAACAAACTCTCCATAGCCGATTCTTGAGCCTGAATGGCTTTTTCCCGAATCTCTTGAATCAGAGGTATAATGCCCAGTTGCTGTTTCCATTCTTCAAAGCTCACTAATTCACTGGAGATCTCTGATTCGATATTCTTTGCAATCTCATTTCTTTCTTCAAAGAAAGCTTGCAATTCACTAGTGATATTTTCAATATTGTGAATGGTAATAGACGAATTTGGATGACAAGTTCGTGGCAAACACAAGTCAAAAACGATAGCTCCTGCTTTTACCATATCAGGATAGAGGATATAGCCTTCTGACTTAATGGCTGTGAAAATAATATCCGCATCCTTTACAGCCTCAGCTAAATCATCCCATGAATAGGCCTGAATACGATCTTCCGTTAAATAAGGATTGGCCTTTGAAAGGGTACGGTTAACCAAGCGGATAGACTGAAAAGGACGTTGTAAGACATACTTAGTTACCAATTGGCCAATTTCTCCTAAGCCAATGACAACGATCTTTGTGTTTTCATAATCAAGGTCTTCCCTATCCAACATTTGTAAAGAAGTCAACCCAATAGACATGGGGCGGGCATTTATTCGATAGACATCATGCATTCTTTTTGCAAAGGTCACTGCTTGCCGAAAAGCTTGGTTCAGAACAATCCCAGTAGTTCCAGTTTCTTGCGCAGTCAAAAAAGCCTGCTTTAATTGCCCAAGAACTTGGGTTTCACCAACTATCTTGGAATCTAAACCAATAGATACCCGGAATAAATGTTCTAAGGCCTCATTGCCCTCTTTAAACGTAAGATAAGGCTCCAATTCTTCAATATCTATCTGAAACCAATCCGCTAGAAAGTGCTTGGAATAATACCGACCAGTATGTAACTGATCAACAACTAAGTACAACTCTGTCCGGTTACAGGTTGAAAGGATGACATCCTCCAGAATACTTTTTTCTGCTTTTAATTTTTTGAGCGCAGCAATTTTTTCCTCATCAGAAAAATGTACTCGCTCTAAAACTGATAAGGGTGCTACACGATGTGTGACACCAACATATAATAAATACATTCTATCCGCCTCGTTCTTATAATTGATCTAAAAGTTGTTCTATCTTTTTTCTAACTTCTTTTGAGCGCGATGGAGATAAACCATTGGTAGAAATCATGACGGATAATTCATTATTTGATGCAATTGCAACATTATAAAAGTCGGAATTTTTCTTATCCCCTGTATTATTCACGAACTGACTAGGGTGAGCCTCTTCCATCACTTTTTTATTGATATCCTGGTTATCAGTGCAGGCAAAAACTAGTTTAGCTCCCTCCAAATCACCTGTTTGATAGCTTCTTTGAACCCATTCAACCTGTGATTTAGGAATTTCTTCATTGAGTTCAGGACTAATGACTGTAACCTTCGCTCCTTCAGACAACAAGGTCTTAATTTTACGAGCTGCCACTTTTCCTCCACCAATCACCACTACTGGTTTATTTTGGATATTCATCATGACAGGATACATGGCTATTTCTCCTCTTTTCTTTCTCTAAAAATCTTAGCGCTTCGTTTATAGACTGTATCTTTGACATCTAAACGATGGTTGACCAAACGGGCCGCCACGAAAAAGTAATCTGACAAGCGATTAATATAAATCAGTCCAACTTCGTTAACTGTTTCATCTGCTTCAATCACAGCGACCATTCTTCTCTCTAACCGTCGTGTCATAGTACGAGCTACATGAAAGAGACTCGCAATTCGATGTCCACCAGGAATAATGAAACGATCAATTTTTTCAGGAATGTGCATATAAGCATCCATTTTTTCTTCTAGGAAGGTAATATCGGATTCTTTTTGCTTATAAGGTCTTAATTCTCTAGGAGTGGCAAGGTCGCTTCCACAATCAAATAAGTGTTGTTGAATCTCTTCACATTCCTCTCTGATATCATCCAATTCCTTGTATTCCTTCATTTCAGATACTAGGTAGCCAACTTGAGAGCACAATTCATCCATGGTCCCGTATGCTTCCACACGAATATGTGTTTTAGACACACGATCACCGCCATATAGACGGGTAAAACCTTTATCCCCATACTTTGTGTAAATTCTCATTAAAGCTCTTCTCCGTTCATAATCTGGTAAATCTTCTTCATATCGACAGAATCACGAATGACTGCTGCGAGTTTATCATATTGTAGATCTTTAAATTCTTTCAGATCCATAACTTGATCCGTTACGGGTTCCAAGCCTTTTTCAATTCGAATTTGATTCAAATAATCGCGAGTCCATTGAGAATTATCAAAGACACCATGGAGATAGGTCCCTTGAATTCGTTTGTCTGGTGAAACAGCTCCATCATATCTGCTTGTTTCCTCACCATTTTGAAGAATAATACGAGAAAATGGTGTCAAGCTATCTGATATCTCTGTTTCCCCCATATGGATTTCGTAACCTTCCAGAATTTGACCTTCGTGTTCTGCCTGTACTTGAGTTGTCCGTTTTGTTCCCTGCATCTGCGTTGCGATATCCAGCAGCCCTAGCCCTTCAATTTCATCCAATTCAGACTCGACATGATTAGGATCAGAAATCGTCTTGCCTAATAACTGGAAACCTCCACAAATGCCAAAAATGCGAATACCTCGATCAGCACACTGCTGGATTTTCTCGACAATCCCAGCATTTTGTAAGACTTGCATATCTTCAATCGTATTCTTACTTCCAGGCAAAATCAGAAGATCCGGATTCCCAATCTCATCACCTGGCATGACATAACGGACCGAAACGTCCGGTTGAATTTCCAAACTATGAAAATCGGTGAAGTTAGAGATCCGTTTCAAGGTAATAATGGCCACATCAAGATCTTTTTCCTGATTAAAGGTGCGTCCCTTATTGCCTAAAGCTACACTATCTTCGCTATCAATGTCAATGTCTGCATATGGGACAACTCCCAATACCGGTACTTGAGTGAGCTCTTCAATCATATCAATACCTGATTGAAGCAGGGCTACATCCCCCCTAAATTTGTTGATCAAAACCCCTTTGATGCGCTTACGATCTTCTTGTGGCATTAGTTCAATTGTCCCATAAATAGAGGCAAAAACTCCTCCTTTGTCAATATCCGCTACTAAAATGACAGGCGCATCGACCAAACGCGCCATTCCCATATTGACGATATCCCGTTCGTTTAAGTTAATTTCCGCTGGACTACCCGCACCTTCTAGGATAATTGCATCGTATTCCTGGTCTAGTTCTTGATAGACTTCTTTGATTTTAGGCAGTAACTCCTGCTTAAATTCATGATAATCCACCGCATCCATATCTTTAAGGACTTTGCCCATAAAAACAACTTGGGATTTACGATCCGAAGTTGGTTTCAGTAGGACAGGATTCATACGGACATCTGGATCAATGCCAGCTGCTTCTGCTTGCACCACCTGTGCTCGCCCCATCTCAAATCCTTTTTTGGTGATAAAGGAGTTCAAGGCCATATTTTGAGATTTAAAGGGAACAACCGTGTAACCATCTTGTTTTAAAATACGACACAAACCCGCGGCAATTAAACTTTTGCCAGCATCTGAAGCTGTTCCCTGAATCATTAACGATTTTGCCATAGATATCCTTCTTTCAACTGCTCAAATAGAATCTCTTCATTTTCAACGAGGGGCGTCTGGATTGCCTGATGAAGTTTGACAACCCATGGGACAGAAAGTCCAGCATCCAACAACAACTTTTCTTCCTGGAACACTTCATATTTTGTCCCTTGGGTCATAATCTGGCCTTTTTTAATGAGGTAGGCATAGTCACAACAGTCATACATGAGATCCATGTCGTGGCTGGTAACAATAATGCTGGTTCCATTGGAAACTAATTTTTTCATAATCATGGCCATTTGGTCCCGCCCTTTAGGATCCAGGCCTGCGGTCGGCTCGTCTAATAATAGAAAACGTGGTTTGAGCGCTAACATTCCCGCAATGGCTACTTTTTTCTTTTGGCCGTAACTCAAATATTGCACCGGCCGATCCTGCAACTCTTCGATGTCCATCAGTTCAATGGCTTCTTGGACTCGTTTTTCGCACTCTTCTTCCGGATACCCCAAATTCTCTAAAGCCATGCCGATGTCATCTTTTGCAATGGTATAAAATAGTTGTTGTTCCGGATTTTGAAACACCATATTGACTTCTTGTCGATAGGCAAATAAATCCTTCTTTTTGTCTTGAATGAGCTGCTGATCTAAATAAACACTCCCTTCTTGGGGTTTAAGCAGTTTGGTCATCACCTTCATCAAAGTAGATTTTCCTGAACCATTGGTACCAATGATCCCAGTAATTTTACCTTCCATGAACTCCATATTCACATGGTCTAAGGCTTTTAAATCATCAAATAAAACTGTAATATTCTCTAATTTCAACATATTTTATTCCTCCTCATCGAGTTCTTTAGCTTGCGCAAATTTCAAGGTTAAGACATCATTTAAGCGCTGGTTATCCGCTAATAATTTAACAAACAAGGTATTGGCTAATCTTCCCCAGCCTAGATAGGATTTTTTCTTATTAACAAATGAAAACTTCAAATCTAAGGTATCTCGAATGGTTAAAAATTCGATTAATACTAAAAAGATAAAACGATACATCAGTACGATTAATTCCATTAGGATATCCGGCAAATGAAGTCTTTTACAGAGTTTCATCATTTGGTTAAAAGGAATGGTTAAAGCCATAAAATAGGTTGAAATTAAAGAACAATAAATTCTCATAACAATTGGTCCAACTTGTTTGGCAGAAGAATGAAAAACTCCTAAATAGCCATGACTTCCAACTGGTATCGCCATTAAAAATTGATGACTATTTTCACCGTAACTAATAACAAAAGTAGCCATACTTAATAAAATGAAAATAGAAGGATAACGAAACCAACTCAAGTATTTTAAAACTGGAAGTTTAGCAATATAACAAGTTAAGGGAATCATAATAACAATTAACAGTATTTGTAAGGGAAGAAAACCAGAAAATGAAATTACCATTAATATAATAAATAGAATGAATTTATTTAATTCTGGAACATCAGTCCATCGATTATTATAAGCGTAGCGATCAATTACAAACATAGTTTCCTCCCATACAAATGCTAAATGAAATATTTATTTATCTTGATGCTTCTTCCCTCTTTGGTAGCCAATGACATAGAAGATGATCCCTGCACCGATGCTACCTTGTAGGGTAAAGAGTAAGCTCTCTACTTCTGATCCTGGTGGTTCAAACAATGGTGAAAACCATGGTTTGTAGTCTTTCTGAATGGTTGAAATTGCATTTTCAGCCGCATCATCTGTACCACTATATTCTACTCCTTTAGGGGCAAATAAGAAAGCACCGATAATAATCACAACAATAGCTGCTAATAACAAAAGATTCTTATGTTTTTTCATAGGAATAGACCCTCTCTTTCACTAGCATTTTCTGAAATCAAGTTATAGAAGATTACTGTAAGTAGTCCTTCTACAATCGCAATTGGAATTTGTGTAATGAGAAAGACTCCCAAGAACTTAATGGTAGATCCGAATACTCCTGTAGTTGGATCTGGGAAAACCAGGCCAAGTTGAAGGGAAGTTGTTGCATAAGTTGCCAAGTCAGCAATCATCGCACACAAGAAGAGTGAGACTGGTTTAGATAGTTTCAAAGAACGGCTGAATTTGTAAACTGCAAATCCAACAAATGGACCAACTACAGCCATTGAGAAGGCATTAGCACCAAGTGTTGTCAAACCACCGTGAGCTAAAAGAAGAGCTTGGAACAACAAACAAATGGTTCCTAACACACTAATAACTGATGGCCCAAACATAGCAGTTCCCAAACCTACACCAGTTGGGTGAGAGCTGGATCCAGTTACGGAAGGGATTTTCAATGAAGATAAGATAAAGATGAAGGCACCTGACAAGGCCAACATAGTTTTTGAATTTGGATCTTTTGAAACAATCTTCTTAATCTTGATCAAACCGAAGATGAAGAATGGTAAAAATAGTAAGAACCAAACGATACACCATACCAATGGGAGATAGCCTTCCATAATGTGCATAGCTGAAACAGGTTGAGGTCTAAAGATGAATAGCAATACTAATAAAGCAATTGCTAGCATTTTTTTACTTTTTTTCATAATTGCACTCCTTTTTCTTTACCCTAATGGATGTTTCTTAACCAATAGGGTTGTAAAATAAAATCTAGAACAGTAATAGAGAAATAGAGGAGGAAAACCAGACATCATATATTAAATAGGATTTCCTCCTACACCAGCTTTATTTATCTTGATGCTTCTTCCCTCTCTGGTAGCCGATGACATAGAAGATAATTCCTGCACCGATACTACCTTGTAGGGTAAAGAGTAAGCTCTCTACTTCTGATCCTGGTGGTTCAAACAATGGTGAAAACCAAGGTTTATAGTCCTTTTGAATAGTCGAAATAGCATTTTCTGCGGCATCATCCGTACCACTATATTCTACTCCTTTAGGAGCAAATAAGAAAGCACCGACAATAATCACAACAATAGCTGCTAACAACAAAAGATTCTTATGCTTTTTCATAGGAATAGACCCTCTCTTTCACTAGCATTTTCTGAAATCAAGTTATAGAAGATTACTGTAAGTAGTCCTTCTACAATCGCAATTGGAATTTGTGTAATGAGAAAGACTCCCAAGAACTTAATGGTAGATCCGAATACTCCTGTAGTTGGATCTGGGAAAACCAGGCCAAGTTGAAGGGAAGTTGTTGCATAAGTTGCCAAGTCAGCAATCATCGCACACAAGAAGAGTGAGACTGGTTTAGATAGTTTCAAAGAACGGCTGAATTTGTAAACTGCAAATCCAACAAATGGACCAACTACAGCCATTGAAAAGGCATTGGCACCAAGTGTTGTCAAACCACCGTGGGCTAAAAGAAGAGCTTGGAACAACAAACAAATGGTTCCTAAGACACTAATAACAGATGGCCCAAACATAGCAGTTCCCAAACCTACACCAGTTGGGTGAGAGCTAGATCCAGTTACGGAAGGGATTTTCAATGAAGATAAGATAAAGATGAAGGCACCTGACAAGGCCAACATAGTTTTTGAATTTGGATCTTTTGAAACAATCTTCTTAATCTTGATCAAACCGAAGATGAAGAATGGTAAAAATAGTAAGAACCAAACGATACACCATACCAATGGGAGATAGCCTTCCATAATGTGCATAGCTGAAACAGGTTGAGGTCTAAAGATGAATAGCAATACTAATAAAGCAATTGCTAGCATTTTTTTACTTTTTTTCATAATTGCACTCCTTTTTCTTTACCCTAATGGATGTTTCTTAACCAATAGGGTTGTAAAATAATCTAATTTGTCATCAACAGTTAATTCTGATACTCCGTACAGAATCTTTTGCTTCTCAGTAGAAGCATGACTCACTAAAAATGTTTTTTCAATCAAGTTGTGTTTTTCCAATAAAGGAAGAACGACATCCAAGTGTCTAGCTACCTTCATAATGACGACAGTATCATGAATTGCCAAGGCTTGGTCAATCTTATCAGCCTCTGCTGTAGCAGGTACCACTGCAAAGGACTCCTCATCCATGGTTAAAGGTTGGCCTAAGACAGAAGCCATACTACCAAATGAGGTAATTCCAGGAATTGTTTGGGCATCGATGCTATCTCCAATTAATCTCAACAGGTAACTATAGGTACTGTAGACCATTGGATCTCCAAGCGTGATAAAACCAACATTTTTCCCAGCCTTCACATCTTCCACCACTTCAGCAGCAATTTGTTCCCACTGAGGTTCTTTCTTTTCTAGCGAACGAACCATCGGAAAATGACGTTGTTTAATTTCTAAGTGATCACTGACATAGGGACTCGCAATCGTCAAAGCCACACTTTTAGCACCACGTTTGGCTTCTGGCGTATACAAGATATCTAATTTATTCAGGATATTCTTTGCTTTAACGGTAACGAGCTCACTATCACCTGGACCAATCCCAATTCCGTAAAATGTTGCCATGATGGTCCTCCTATTGGATGATTTGTTCTAAGTGTTGAACATAAAGTTCTTGAACACTTGGGTATTCCCCAAGTCCAATCAAGTGTGTTTCCACTTGATAGCCTTTTTCTGTGAAAAAGTGTTTCCATGAGCCTTCTTCATCCGAACACAAATCATTTGTTGCATGATCTCCTGCAACCAACATAAATGGAGCAAGATGTACTTTTTTAATGCCCTTAGCTTCCAGCCGTTTTTCAAGGTCCTCTACTGGTGGATAAGATTCCACACACCCGATATAAACCGGTGTGTCCATCAGCATGTGGTCTAATGCAGCATAAGCTGTAAAGGCATAATGCTGACTACCATGTCCCATCAAAATGGTTGCTTCGTGCGCATCATATTGACCGTATTCTTCAACAAGAATATCTCCAACCCGTTCATAATCCTCTTCACTAAAGAGTAACGGTTTCCCAATTTTTAAAATGTCAAACTCATGTTTCAATTGGTTGGCTTGATGAAGGACTTTTTCATACTCACTTCCTAGAATAACATGAAGCGGTTGAATGTATACTTCCTTTACACCATCCTTTTTCAATTGTTCCAAAAGTTGATTAACTGTTGGAACTGTGATTCCTTCATTTTCCTTAATTCTCTTAATGACAACATTCGAAGTGAAGGCACGATGCACTTGAAAATCAGGGAATCGTTTTTGGATGGCCTCTTCACAGGCTTGAATGGTTTTCTTACGTGTTTCAGGATAGGTCGTCCCGAAACTAACAACTATAATCGCTTTACTCATTTTCACTTTCCCTTCTAAAAAAAGTTTGGCAAGCTTTACAAACAGATTTTAAGGTCTTCTCTTCTGATTCAATCAAGTGATGATAGCCTGCTTTTTCCAAGACAGATCTAGTATTGTCTCCCATAATGATAATGGGTTTCTCTCTCCAATTCTCTTGAGATTTTTCGGCCATCAAAACAAAGTGGTAGGCCGCAGCAGAATTTGGTAAACAAACAAGCTGAATATCCTCTGAATGATAGGCAAACGATTCACTTTCAAAATCTACTGAATGAGTTGAGTAGATCGGGAAGTCAAAAACTTCTGCTACTGCTTTTTCCTTAATATCTGAAGTGAGGACGATCCAGTTTCCTTCTTGATCAGCCATTCTTTTCACAAAATTCTCTTCTGCAAAATCGTTGATCTGATCATACAAACGAATACCTGCTTCTTTAATAGTCTTGATGGTATGATGTCCACTTGCTACAATCTTCAGATGACTGAAACTACGAATATCTAACTCTTTATCTTGCAAATAAGCAACAAAGAATTTCCAAGAGCTAGGATCAGTGATCAATGCCCCGTCAATGCTAGAGAGTTCAGGTAGTGACAATTCTTTTGCAAGCAATTTACTTGGAGACTGAAAAGCGTAAACTGTCGCCCCAGCATCCTTCAACAGTTTGGGAAGTTTAGCATTTGGCGTTTCTTGAACCAAAATAGTTCGACCAAATAAAGGAAGTTTTTCATGGTAGTTTAATTCCTCACGGAAAGCAACGACGTCCCCAATCACAATCAAACTTGGAGCTTTCATCTGGTGTTTTTCAGCCAGTTCAACAATGGTCTCTAATTTTCCATCGATCGAGCGTTGTTGAGGATGAGTAGCCCATTCGATAATCGCAACCGGAGTTTCCTTATCGTAACCACGAACCATCAATTCTTCACAGATAGTCTGTAAGTTTTTCATTCCCATTAGAAAGACTAGGGTTCCCTTTAGATGGGAAATAGCGTCCCAATTTAGTGCTTCACTGGCATCTTGTAAATGCCCAGTGAAGACATGAAAGCTAGTTGCGATATTTCTAAAAGTCATGGGAATGCCGGCATAAGCAAGGCCAGCAATCGCAGAGGTGATCCCAGGAACTACTTCAAATGGAATTCCTTCCTGGATGAGAGTTTGTGCTTCTTCTCCTCCTCTACCAAAGATATAGGGGTCGCCACTTTTTAGACGAACAACTTTTTTCCCTTCTTTGGCTTTTTCAACCAGGACTTTTTCAATTTTTTCTTGAGAAACACAAGGTTGATTAGGAATTTTTCCTACATAGATCTTTTCACAATTTGCATTTGTGTAAGTTAGAAGCATGGGATTCACTAAACGATCATAGATCAGAACATCTGCCTCCTCTAGTCTACGAGCTCCTTTTACAGAGATTAATTCCTCATCACCCGGACCCGCACCTACTAGGCTAACAAAGCCACTCATTCTGTCACCTCTTTCTTCAAATAGGCTTCTAATTCTTCAATAGTTGAAACCACTTTAGGATAATGAACGATTGGCCGTGAAATAATCACACAATCCATTCCTAGTTCTTGGCACCCTTCAATCTTTTCTCGAATACCGCCAATATTTCCACTTTCTTTAGAAACAAACACTTCCGCTTTCGAACGTGCTAATAATTCTTTATTGCATTCTTTAGAGAAAGGGGCTTTGATGGCATCAATTTGATCCGGAACAAGTCCTAACTCTTCACAGCCCTTAAGGACTTCTGAAGTCGGAAGAACTCGAACTACAATGCGAGAGTCAGGCAAACCATGTACGAATAAAGGCAAAGTTTTACTTCCTGTCCCTAAGTAGACCGTTTTGTACTGCTTCTCTTTGATGTATTCAATAGCTTCTTCTGTCGAATGAACAACCGTTGCTCCAGATAAATCATTGGTAGGTTGTCTTTCGAAGCGCACATAAGGGATGCCAGCCAGATTTGCTGCTTTCATTGCTTCCTGAGAAACAATGTCAGCAAATGGATGGGAAGCATCAATAATTTCGTCAACTTCATTTTGTTTGATGAAATCAACCATATCTTGAGCAGTCATTCTTCCTTGAACGACATCTTGTCCAAATTTAGAAGCTAAATGACGTCCATAATCCGAAACAACAGATGTCGTGACAGGAATATTTTTTTGTGAAAGAAATTCAAGGACTTCCGTACTTTCAGCAGTTCCACCGAAAAGCAGTTTCATCATAGTGTGTATCCTCGAGGTGTGATCATGCGTCCATTTTTCACATAAGTTTCTTTGTTTCCGACAATTACAATCGTTGTCATATCTACAAGAGTTTCATCTAAGTCTTCAATCGTCGTCAAAATAATTTCTTCGTCCTTACGTCCGATATCCTTACCGATTCCGACAATCGTATCTTTGGATTTGTATTCAGACATAATTTCGAGTGCTCTTGACAAGTGCTCTGGACGACCTTTACTTCTTGGATTGTAAAGACAAACTACAAAGTCCCCTTGTGCTGCTGCATGAAGACGTTTTTCAATCATTTCCCAAGGAGTCATCAAGTCACTAAGTGAAATATGACAGAAGTCATTCATCAAAGGTGCTCCCATCACTGCAGCGGCTCCCAAGCTTGCTGTAATTCCAGGTACAACTTTTACTTCAAGAGTATCGTTTTCTTCCAACAATTCAAGAATCAAACCAGCCATTCCGTAAACACCTGCGTCACCACTAGAAACAACACCGACATTTTTTCCAGTTTCATGAGCTAGGTCAATGGCTTTTTGACAGCGTTCAATCTCATGACGCATGCCAGTCGCAACCATTTCTTTATCTTTTACAAGATCTTTGATCAAACGCATGTAGGTAGAATACCCTACAATAATTTCACAATCTTTAATAGCTTCCAATGCTTCTTGAGACATCAATTCTTCTTTACCTGGGCCAAGTCCAATAACGTATAACATATGTATTTCTCCTTAAATCTAATATTTAATAATTGTTAACTAATTTACCAAGTGCGAATGTCGCACCGTTTTGTGCAAACCGTTTGGTCAGCACATTTCCTTTACTTGCAAGATCAGCGCTAGCAAGCGCCACACTTCCGACCCCAACAGTCTTCTTAACAAATTCCGATTGCGGATATTTATCAGCCACAACTTGTAATTCTTCCTTAGAATAAGTGACAAACGGACAATCTAGGTCTTGGGCTAATGCTAGTATCGCCTGTTCATTTTTTTTGACATCAATACTAGCAATTTTTGCAATTTCTGAACCGGAGATTCCCTCCTGTTCACAAAAGGCATGAAAAGATTCCATAAAAGTGGAAGGTGGAAGATCCTTCTTTGCCCCAACTCCTAAAACATAGGGTTTTGGATGAATCAGGGCTACCACTTCTTCGTCAACCTCAACTGCTTGAGAGGTCAACCAAATAAATGGGCTCTTATTCGCAAGGACTTCCTGAATCTGATTTTCTTCAATGATTGTTAGCCCTCTCAGGTCAGAAACCCAAGGCTTTTCTTGATAAAAATAGACACAGTCCTTATTGGCTAAATAAGAATTAAATACTTTCACTAAGTGACGCAATTCTTCCCGCCACCCATTTACTTCTTTAGCAATATTATCCAAGGCTACAACATTTTGTGTATCTGTCGCAGTCGTGATCACTGGATTTGAATCTAATAATTCAGCGATTTTAAGTGTCACTTGATTGGCCCCACCTAAGTGACCACTCAATAAACTAATCACATGATTGGCTTTTTCATCCATAACGATCACAGCAGGATCTGTTGTTTTGTCTTTAATAACGGGAGCAATGCCTCTGACAACCGCACCAATCGCCATGATACAAATTAAGACATCAACTTCTTGGAAAACTTTCCTGAGCCCCTCAATGACACGTCCTTCAATCGGTACCGTTCGAGAGTCAGCAATTTTCACAGTGGTATAGACTGGACAATCAATCCCAAGTTTTTCCTTGAGCTCTAGTCCTAATTCTTTTGCATTGTTAGTAACCGCCACAATGGCGTAACGAGGGGAATCATTTAGCATGCGAACTCAATCCTTTACGGAATTCATGGTGGAAATCTTTGTGATAGAGCTTAGAGTAGTAAAACTCTTCACCCAAGAAATCTCCGACTAAAATCAAGGCGGTTTTTCTAATTTTAGCTTCTTTGACCTTGGCTGCAATGGTCTCCAATGTCCCAAAGACCTTGCGTTCATCTGGCCATGTTGCCTTATAGATTACTGCGACAGGTGTTTCTATTGGATAGCCACCCTCAACCAATTCAGCCACCACTTTTTCAATCCCCTGTACAGATAAGAAAATGGCCATAGAGGTTCTGTGCTGAGCATAGCTTCGGAGGGATTCGCGCTCAGGAACCGGAGTACGTCCAGCCATGCGAGTGATAATGACACTTTGAGAGACCTCTGGAACTGTATATTCTGTTCCAATACTTGAAGCTGCACCTAAGAAAGAGCTCACTCCAGGAATACAGTCAAATTCAATTCCTCTCTTCTTCATCTCTTCTGTTTGCTCACGAATAGAACCATAGATAGAGAAATCCCCTGTCTGCAAGCGAACAACATCTTTTCCAGCTTTCACTGCTTCTTCCATGACATCGATAATTTCCATCAAATGCATAGACGCGCTGTCATGAATCTCCGCACCTTCCTTACAATATTGAAGAAGATCTGGATTCACGAGAGAACCCGCATAAATAACTACATCCGCTTCGGAAAGTCTGCGATACCCTTTTAAGGTAATGAGTTCCACATCACCTGGTCCTGCACCGACAAAATGTACAATTGACATATGTTTAATTCCTTTCTGGTTTTACAGCTGAGACAATGATCGTTGGGTTTTGCTGTTTAAAATAGTGACCCTTGCCCAAAGCAGACCATCTGCTCGCTTGGATGGATACGACGTCTAAATCTTGCCATTCCAATTTTTCAGCAAGTTGAATAGCTTCCATCGCATTTTCCAAGAGGATAAAGTTTAGAACAAATCGTCCTCCAGGTACCAACAAACTTTCACACCACTCAAAGATTTCTGCCATATTGCCACCGGTTCCACCCACAAAAATAGCATCAAACTGTCCATCTAGGTCAACAGGGGCTTTTCCTTTTATCAGAGTAATATTTTGACAGCCAAAGTAATCAATATTTTCCTGTGTCAGTGCAACTGCGTCTTCATTTTGCTCAATGGCAACGACTTCCAAATTTGGAAAAGATACAGCTGCTTGAATGGTTACACTGCCTGTACCAGAGCCAACATCCAGCATTCTCTTTGCCTTGTGTAGGTCCAATTTATCAATACTGATAGCCCTGACCTCTTCTTTTGTCATTGGGACCTTTGCCCTAATAAATGCCGAATCCTTCATCTAAAATCACCACCACATTCATTTCATATTGTCGATCGACAACTTGATCTTCTGCTAAAATTTCGATGTTTTCATCTTCATAACTAAGATTTTCACCGATGACTAAGACTTTTTTCAAGCCTCGTTTTTTAACTTCTTGAGCAATTTCATAGGGACCAATTTTTTTATCGGTTACCATAAATACTTTTGGTAAAGAAAGGATGAAATCAAAATTAGGAATTTTTGCGTGACTACTTGTCAAGTAAGCTTCATTCATAGGCAAAGATACCTTGCTAGCCAAATACTGGAAAGACGAAATTCCTGGCTGAATGAGCACGCGCCCTTTAAATTTCTCAGATAACCATTTTCCCAACCCATAAATCAAGGGGTCCCCTGAAGCCAAATAAAGGATGGTCGATTCTTCCGGATAAGACTCTATTAATTGAGCTAATTCTGAAAGCTTTTTCGGAGGTACAACACCTTTTGACTGGTAGGCAGCTGGGAGAATTTCCAAATGCCGTTCACTTCCTAAAATATAGTCTGCCTTTTCATATATTTCTTCACTCCCTAAAAGGCCATAGGAAGGGGCGCCTGGCCCAATTCCAATCACATAGATCACGTCCATTCCTCCGCTATTTCTTCTAATGTTTGGGTTGAAGCCAGATACCCAGCTTCTGTCCCAAAGGTTACTACATCAATGCTCACTTCCGGCTTCCGGTTTCTAAGCAAGCGTTCCGAACGGAACTTCATTTTGTCAACCAAGACCTGATAAACTTCCTCATAATGATATTCCTCAATCAGAGTTCCAGCTGCATCTGTTGTAATGCATTGATCCACTTTTTCAAGAAGTTCAACTGGAGCCCCCAGCAAGGCTAGATTGGCCATAATGATTTCCATTCGCGCATCTGAATCTTTACTGTGAGTTGAGAAAATCCCACCAGCGACCTTGACAAATTTACCCATATGTCCAACCATCAGGACGCGAGTAAAGCCAATCCGCTGGACTTCTTTAAGGACATGCCCAACAAAGTTACTCATGTTCACAATTCGATGAGGTGGAATCCCCAGCACATTGGTTGCAAAATCCTCGCCGTAATTCCCCGGAGCTAAAACAACTGAACGATAGCCTTGATTATACAACATGGTTAACTCAATCGTAATCGAAGCTTTCCAACTATCCTCAGACATTGGGTTAACAATTCCTGTCGTCCCTAAAATGGAGATCCCTCCTACAATTCCCAATCGAGAATTATAGGTTAACTTGGCTGTTTCTTCGCCCCCAGGAACTGAAATGATAATTTCGGCTCCGCAGTCTGGCCCCAACAATTGACGGGCTGTTTTTTCAATCATCGCTCGAGGGGTTGGGTTGATTGCTGCCATTCCAACATCACATTTCAGTCCTTTTTGAGTTACTCGACCAACTCCTTCCCCACCATCAATGATAATTTCAGTTGAGTCAGGTAAGAGAGTGACAGTCGAATAAATAAGGAGACCGTGCGTTGCATCTGCATCATCCCCACCATCCTTTTCGACAGCGGCACTAGCAGTCAGTTCACCAAAAGAAGGATTTTTGATATCCATCGTTACTTCGACTCCATTTGCTGTAGAAACGGTAACTTTTTCTTCGATATCTTGATTTAAAATCATACTAATAGCCGCTGCAGTTGCTGCAGTTGCACAAGTACCTGTAGTAAACCCTTTTCTTAATTTCTTGCCATTAACATATGAGTACTCATCCATATTGTTCCATTTCCTTCACTACTTAATTATTTGGGACTACGAAGCGTTGGTAATCATCCATTTCTTGTTTGTATTGGTAGAGGATCGCATTCACTACTGCTGCTGCAATCGTACTTCCACCTTTACTTCCCAATGCAACGATGGAAGGAATGGAACTCTCATGTAATTTTTGTTTTGATTCTGCAGCTCCTACAAAGCCAACTGGAACGCCAATAACAGCATCAGGGACTAATGTCCCTTCTTCTACCATATCTAAGACTTTAAAGATAGAAGTTGGTGCATTTCCAAACACAAATAATTTTGGTCCTAATTCATTAGCTGCATGTTCTACTGCAGCCATAGAACGAGTAATCCCTTTTGCCTTGGCTTCTTCAAAGATCGCTGGTTCATTAACCAAGCATCTGTAGGCTACACCAAGCTCATCAAGGATTCTTTTATTGAAACCACCTAGAACCATGGTCGTATCGGTGAAAATAGTTCCTTTATTTTTAATAACATCTAAAATATGGTCGATAGCATCATTTGAAAATTTAATATTGTAAAGGTAATCAAAGTCCGCACTCGCAAAAACTACTCGTTTCCAAACCGCTTCATGAAAGGGATTATCAAAAACAATATCTGGATGTTCTTGATCAATAATTTCTTGAATTTTTTTAAAACTAGCTTCTTCAATCTGATTTGATACTTTTATATAACTCATAAATACCTTATCCTTTTTTATCATTTAAAGCTGTAGAATAACGGACATAGTCATCGGTCACAATCGTTTGCATTTGATAAATAATCGCATTAATAATCGCTACGACAAGGGTGCTTCCCCCCTTACGCCCTTCATTTACCATAACAGGCAAATCAGTCGCTAATAATGCTTCCTTAGATTCTAGGACATTGATAAACCCAACGGGAACACCGATAATGGCATCTACCTTAACATTTTTCTCTTTGATTAAATCAAGGAGGTGGAACAAAGCTGTAGGTGCTCCTCCAAAAGCAAATACTTTAGGTCCTTCTATCTCAGTTGCTTTTTCAACAGCTGCCATGGCTCTCGTAATATTTTTTTCCTTAGCAAGTTGGATGACATCTTCATCGTTAATTAAGCAACGGTAGGAAACGCCCATTTGATCTAGAACTCGTTTATTGATCCCATTTAAGGAAATGCTGGAATCAACAATGATAGTCCCCTTTTTTTGAATCACGTCAACAATTCGTTCATTGACATGGTTGATAAACCTCATGGTATAGAGATAGTCAAAATCACCCGTGGTATGAATGGCGCGTTTAATAATGGCTTCTTCCATATCTTCATGGAATTCATAACCTGGATGATCCTGATCGATCACAGATTGAATGATCTGGAAACTTTTTTCCTCGATTGAGGAAGGGTTTTTAATATAGGACATACATACTCCTCTTTTAATAAATTACAACGATGAGATAAATAATTGACAAAACGAAAGCTGAAATCGTCGTTGTCATATAGAGCATAGAAATGGATGTTAAAATATCATCTGGCTCTACACTTCTTGTAGGATCACCAATAGTTGGTTTTGTAATCAACTCACCATGATAGATATGAGCTCCACCTAATTGAATCCCCAGGGCACCTGCCACGACCGATTCAGGGAAAGCGCTATTAGGACTCGCGTGTTGATAGCGATCTCTCCAACCGATTTTTATGGCATTTACGAAATCCAATTGCAGGATTCTGGCACTTGCCATCATAAACAACCAAGTCAAACGGGCAGGAATGAGATTGACCAAATCATCTATTTTAGCCGAAACATAACCAATCTTACGGTATTTGGCTGTTTTATAACCGACCATTGAATCTAGCGTATTAATAGCTTTGTATCCCATTGCTAGTACGGGACCGCCAATAAATAAGCACAATAAGGGGCCGATCACTCCATCACTTGCATTTTCTGCGACGGTTTCAATGGTCGCATTACAAATTTCAGGTATGGTAAGCTGATCTGTTTCTCTCCCTACGATCATTCCCACTTGATACCTTGCCTTCTCAATGGAACCAGACTGAATGGCTTTGTATACTTTCAGAGCTTCAAAAGCAAGAGAGCGAGTTGCCAAACAGGTGTAAGCTAAATAAGTCCACAAAATCCAATAAAGAATCGGGTGAAGCTGACTAGCCCCCCACAAGATTCCATACGTGATAGAAACTGTCAAAGAAACGGTGCTTATCCAAAGGAAGATTCCGAACAGAAATGGATATCTCGTTTTTAAGTTTTCCATCCGCAAACAAGCATAAATGAAATTTCCAATTAGTTTGACCGGGTGTGGCCATGAATAGGGATCTCCAATCAACCAATCAATTAGAAGAGCAATAAAGAGTGCAATAACTATCATTTTTTAGACTCCAGTATATAATCGATCCAACTATTTAGGAGTTGCTCATTCTGATATAAATGAACATGGAGGTAACTGGCAAAGGTTTTCCCTTTCTGATATCCCCCTGTCCAATTCGAAACCACTTCTCCATCTCTTTCTTTTCTAAGATCTAAAACTGTTTTTTCAGAAGTATTGAAAATGGAATGATGGAACTCATGACCTCGAATTTCCGTACCAGACGGACCAAATAAAGAATCTTCATTGGTAATTGCAAAACAATAGCCAAAACGTTTTAGCCCGTTCGTCATCACACTAGTCCCATCAAAGATACCAACCATTTCGTAGACGTGATCTTCTATCTCAAGATTTTTCCCAAGATACATCAATCCTCCGCATTCAGCATAGATGGGGATTCCCTTTTGATGAGCTTCTAGAACGGATTCTCTAAAGGAACGATTGTCAGACAATTCTTTTGCAAACAACTCCGGATAGCCCCCACCAAAATAATAGGCATTAGCTTCCGGTAAGCGTTCATCTTTTAAGGGACTAAATGGAATGAGCTCGACATTAGCACTTCTTAATAAATCCAGATTATCTTCGTAATAAAAATGAAAGGCATCATCCAGTGCATAAGCAATGGTTAATGGGGTAGAATTCTCAAGCTTGAATGGAGAAGAAAGTTCAACTGATTCTCTATCAACTTTCTCCAATAGGCGCTCAAACTGAATGGTTTTTTTAGCCTGCTCTCCAAGAATAGCAAACTTTTCTTCAAGATCATCCATCTCCACATCCGGAATCAATCCCAAATGCCTTGAAGGTAGTTCAACCTGAACATTTTTTGGAAAATACCCCAGGACTTCTATATCAGTGTAGCGCTCAATCGCTCCCTTAATCAGCTGATAATGGGTTTCCGAAGCCACTCGATTGACAATGACACCAACAATATCTACCGCTGGATCAAATGAAGAAAAGCCATGTACAATTGCTGCCGCTGAAGTTGAAGTTGATTTCCCATCAATAATTAAAACGACAGGTAGATTGAGCTGTTTGGCAACAGATGCAGAAGAGGCACAATCTTTATCTGTTCCTAATCCATCATAGAGTCCCATCACCCCTTCTACCACTGCGACATCAGAATTTTGATGCCAACGATAATAAGACCACTTCAGATAATCCGTATCAGGAATTAAAAAATTATCTAGATTCCGAGATGAGTTCTTCGTAATACGACTATGGTAAGAAGTATCAATATAATCAGGACCAATTTTATACGGCTGAACATTGTACCCCATATCTGTTAAAGCTCTTAATACAGCCAGTGTTACGGTAGTTTTTCCAACACCACTAGATACACCAGCTAACATAAACTGCTTCATCCTAAAAACCCCTATCTCTTGAAAAAAATAGAGCTACAAAAAATAGTGTATTTTTTGTAGCTCCGTTGCTTTATTAAATGACTAAGCACCTCGTTGTGCTCTCTTCATTCTTAAACACTAAAGATGTCTTTATTCTAATATAAATTATAGCATTTGTCAATGAAAAATTGAAAACGCAATCAAAAAGAGCACACTTATGGTGCTCCTTATAAACTATTGTATATAAAAGTTCATTATCCTTGCCAATCTGCTGGATAAGTCACATAAATAAAGCGTGCTTTATCTTTAACAGAGAATTGAATATCGCTTCCCTTTGGAATAAAGATGATTTCACCTGGACCAGCACTCATCACTTCATCACCAGAGATAACATCCAAACGACCTTCGATCACATAGTCAACTTCATCATAGTCTAAATGCCAAGGGAATGTTGTCTTATCCATTGTCATCAAACCTAAGCCAAGTCGAGGACTTTCTTCAAGAGTCAAAAGATCACGTGTATAGACTTGATGTTCAGGATTTCCTGTGTCCAAACGATCTTCAGGACGAACATCTAAGCTTGGTAGTGAAATAGAGGCTACACCAGCTTTACTAACACGTTTAGCAGAACCTTTACCTGCCAATTCTTCTAGAAGAATTTTGCGAACTAAAGATTCAATATCTGTACGATTATAATCCATTTACCAATACCTCCAATTAGGCTTCTTTCTTAGTCAAGAAGTAGGCAAGTAATACGGCAGTAACCCCACCAACAAACTTACCAATCATCATTGGAACAATCATCTTAGGAGATTGTCCAGCAGTAAATCCTAAGTGGTCCCCAATAACGAATGAAGCAGATACAGCAAAGGCAATATTCAAGATTTTACCACGGTTATCCATATCTTTTAACATTTGGAACATGGCAATGTTGTTTGCCAAAGAAGCAACCAAACCAGCAGCTCCAACTTCGTTCATTCCCAATGATTTACCGATTGCTGAAAGTGGTTTATTAGCAACTTTGGTAAAGACTGCTACTAAACCAAAAGCACCAGCCAAGGTTACAGCGATTGAACCAACAACGACAAATGCTTCTTGAAGAATTTCTGCACCTTTTGGATAAAGTTCAAGCAACCATTTATTGCCAGTCAAGAGTTGTGCTGCACCAAACGCCAAACCTAAGGTTGCGATCACAACAATGATTTGACCAAAGATCTCAAATCCTTTAATCATTCCATTTGGAATAAGAAGCAAACCTAGGAAAATAAGGGCAGAAACGATGACAATAGGGATCAAGTTGATTAATAAAGTACCAAAAGACAAACCTGGAACAAGTAATCCACCAACTAAACATCCAACAGGCACGGTTACCAAACCGTACAAAATACCACGAGCCAAGTAAGGACGATCTGATTTTTCGATAATTCCTAAGGCAACAGGGATCGTGAATACGATCGTTGGTCCCATCATAGAACCTAAAACGTAGGCAGCAAAATCACCAACAGCTTTATCTTGGGCTAAGCTCAAGGCTAAAGGTGCTCCGCCCATATCATTCGCGATAAATGTTGTTGCAAAAATCGAAGGATCCGCACCAACCAAACCATAAAGAGGTACAATAATAGGTTTTAACAAATCAGCTAACAAAGGAGCCACAACCATAATCCCTGCCATAGAAAGCGCCAGCGCTCCCATAGCCATAATCCCCTCTTCAAACTGCTTACTCAGGCCCAATTTCCCGCCGATACATCTATCAATTGCACCAACAAGCATAAAGAGAACCATAATGTAAATGATAATTTCATTTATACTCATAAATTCTTCCCTACTTTCAATAATCATCCAGTTGATATTCAACTTTATCTATGATCCCAACAATAACCATATCTACTGGAATATCCTGTCTATTCAAGCTCACTCGAGCTGAACTTCCTGTAGTAACCAATACTTGGTCACCTTCACCAGCACCAATACAGTCTGCAGCAATCACTAAAGCAGGATCTGTTTGATGGTCATTCAGTTGTCGCTCGACCACTAAAAACTTTAATCCATTAAGTTTTTCATCTTTCCTTGTAGCCCACAGACTTCCTTTCACTTTCCCAACAAACATCTCGTTGCTCCTTATTCTTCAATATTAATATTGTGACGTTTTAAATAATCTTTCGCAAGCGCTGTCACAATCATTCCTTTTTTAAGACGAATGCTATCATTATCAGATAGATTCATTTCAATTAATTTTTTTTCAGTTAGCAAGCCAACCTTCTCAACCGTTTTAGGTGTTGAGCTGTTTTTTGGCACATCATGGGCAGGCTTATTGTTTTCTCCACCAGTACTTTCTTCAAGGATGGATACCAATTCTTCTTTTTTGTAGAATTGAACACCATATCTGATCAGTTTTTCGTACTGTTCTTGAAGATCTTGGAACAATAGTGCTTTAGAGGTCTGTTTAAATTGATGGAAATCAAATAATTCATTTAGAACCAAAACTTTCTTTCCTTTTAAGAGACTCTTAATCACCACTGCCTCATCTTCTGTAAGTGGACACAAAGAAGCTATCCGAAGCATCGCATCAAAACCAATTGATTCTACTAGAATGATGTCAGCACTACTTGAATTTTTTACAACTTGATAGCCCTCTCTATCCAAGATATCCGGAGTATCAAATGCCCCGATAACAAATACTGAGGCCTTATGAGTTTCAACCTGTATTTTATCCATTAAACGGTCTGTAATCAAATCTACGATCTTATCTAGATTCTCCATTTTTGACCCACCTCCAACAACCAATACTAGTCTTTAATAATCCGACCACGGATTCCTTTACTAAAGCCACAAGCATTGGCTTCATCGTAATCAATATGCATATAAGTTGCAAATTTAGGACTGACACGAATCACAACATCGTCAAAGATTAATGGTCTTGCACCTTCTACCTTCACTTTAACAATATCATGATTTTTCACACCCAGTTTTTCTGCATCTTCAGGTGTCATATGAACATGGCGTTTTGCTACAATCAACCCTTTATCCAAGGAAACTGATTTATCTCCATTCACCAATACAATACCTGGAGTACCTTCAATATCACCGCTCTCACGAATAGGAGCTTTTACTCCTAATTGTAAACAGTCTGTAAGTGATACCTCTACTTGAGACTCTTTTCTAACAGGTCCCAAAATAACGACATTATGAAAAGCTCCTTTTGGACCCACTACAGTCAAACGTTCTTTTGAGGCATACTGACCAGGTTGAGATAAATCTTTCGCCTTAGTCAATTCATAACCAGTTCCGAACAAAGCATCCAATTCTTTTCGACTTAAATGCACATGTCGACCACTAGCTTCCACTTCAAAGGAGCTGTCTAGTTCATTTTGAATCCTATCAATAACTTTATCAATTATATTTTCAAATGACATTGTTATTCTCCACATTCTATTCTAAAATAAGCCACACTAAAACTTCAATTGATTTCAATAATGTGATTAGTTTATCTGCATAAACATCTTGATTGTTAGACGATACTAAGGTCAATTCCTTTCGGATGTTTACAATTTCAAGATATAACTCATAGCAAGAAAGTTTCCAATTCTCACATTTGAAATCAACTCTTACACTTCCTTGATCCAACTGTTTAATGACTCGAATGGACTGTAAATCTTCATTTGTCCCAAGATTTGGGTTATAAAATGAGATATCCTCTTCAATATAACAGCCGACCATCTTTTCTACTATTTGAAGTAGATTTCCCAATTGATCAACTTTTTCATCTAAATAAGCAAGATGGAGTTCTTTTTGGCATTTTAGAAAATACGTATATAGTTTCGTTAGCTTGAAAAGTAGTGGATACACAGCAGACTCTTCTAGAGACGAAACAGTCATATGAAATGGTTTACTAATCTCTGTTTGAGTTTTATTTGGCGAATCAGCATAAGCTACTTGAATATGGCGATCATGCAAAAAACCTCTTGCAGCTGGAGTCAATTTATCATCATTCGAAAGTTTTAAGATATTTTGCTCACTGATCTTGCCATCTTTTATTAGCTTTCTAATTCGTGATTCAGTATAAACTGTCATGCATTCACATCCTTCTACCACAAATTAACCACAGGGATACAACGAGGTTGAGATTCAACTTCCCAACCTCGTACAGCTATTAACATGAATGAATATTCTTTACATCAAAATGCTTATTCCTATCAAAACATTAATTGCTGATTACCTGCCTGAGAAATTATTAAAATCTACTCTTTATGAGGTAGGATAACTTCTACTTCAGAATGTGGACGTGGGATGACATGCACTGAAATTAATTCACCTACATTTTCGGCTGCTGCTGCACCTGCATCTGTTGCAGCTTTAACTGCACCTACATCACCACGAACCATTACAGTTACCAATCCAGCACCAACTTGTTGTTTACCAATCAATGTAACATTTGCTGCTTTTACCATAGCATCTGCTGCTTCGATAGCACCTACTAAACCTTTTGTTTCAACCATTCCTAATGCGTTTGCGTTTGACATATTCTTTTCCTCCTATTATAAAATCTAATTATTCAGCTGATGGATGTGGTAGAATAACTTCTACTTCAGAGTGTGGACGTGGGATCACGTGAATTGAAATCAATTCACCTACATTTTCGGCTGCTGCTGCACCTGCATCTGTTGCAGCTTTAACCGCACCTACGTCACCACGAACCATTACAGTTACCAATCCGGCACCAACTTGTTGTTTACCAATCAATGTAACGTTTGCTGCTTTTACCATAGCATCTGCTGCTTCGATAGCAGCTACTAAGCCTTTTGTTTCAACCATTCCTAATGCGTTTGCGTTTGCCATTTTAATTTCCTCCAATTATGAAATGAATAAGTTATTTAGTTAATTTTGATAACACACGTTGAACAAGCAGATCAACTAATTGTTCTTCATCTACTTGCTTATCAACTTCACAGCGTTGACAGTCAAGATTTTCTTGATTTTCAGCCTTTCTCAAATCTGACAATTCTTCAGTACCATAAGCGACACGGCGAATATTAATCAAATTCAACGGGCTGACATTATCAGATGTTGCGCTTCCACCTACAGCTCCACAACCTAAAGTAAAGGCTGGGAACAAACCTGTTGTAGCACCAACTCCTCCTAAAGCAGCAGGAGTATTGACCAAAAGTCTTGAAACAGGTTTTCTTAAGGCAAATTCTCGAACGATACTTTCATCTTGGGTGTGGATAGCTAATGTGTGTCCAGCTCCTTCATGATGAAGAATTCGAATACTCAACTCACATGCTTCTTCCCAATTTTTAACAGTATAGAAACCAAGGACAGGAGCTAGTTTTTCCATAGAATAAGGATATTGTTTTCCAACTCCTTCACCGTCAGCAATCAAGACACGGGCATCATCTGGAACAGAAATTCCAGCTAGTTTAGCGATCACTTGAGGTGTTTTACCTACCATTTTTGGATTCATTGCTCCACTAGGTAGAATAATGAAGGAACCAAGTTTCTTAGCATCTTCTTTTGGAACGAAGTAAGCACCTTGACGTTTAAACTCTTCAACAACCTTATCTTTTGTTTCTTCTTCTACAATGATTGATTGTTCAGAAGCACAGATAACACCATTATCAAAAGTTTTTGAATCGAGAATTTGACGAACTGCTTTAGGGATATCTGCAGTTTTTTCTATAAAGGCTGGACCATTACCAGGACCTACCCCAATGGCAGGTGTTCCTGATGAATAAGCAGCTTTTACCATTGCATTCCCACCAGTTGCCAAGATCAAGTTTGTATCTTTGTGTTTCATCAATTCATTGGTCGCTTCAATAGAAACTCGTTGAATAACTCCGATTGCACCTTCGGGACAACCTGCTGAAACTGCAGCTTTTTTAATTATATCAACAGTTTCATTGATACATTTTGCAGCATGTGGGTGTGGAGAGAAAACAATACTGTTTCCACCTTTTAAAGCGATAAGCGCTTTATACATGACTGTTGAAGTTGGATTGGTTGAAGGGATTAATCCGGCAACCACACCAACTGGAACACCAACTTCAATAACTTTGTTCTCTTTATCTTCGTTCAAAATACCAACTGTACGCATATCCTTGATTTCTTCAAGAATACCTTTTGAGGCAAGGGCATTTTTTAAAACTTTATCTTGCCACTTCCCAAATCCAGTTTCTTCTGCGGCCATTTTGGCTAAACGTTCTCTTTGATCATAACAAGCTTTAGCTACAACTTTTACAATCGTATCGATTTGTTCCTGACTCATCAATGCTAGTTTTTGTTGTGCAACTTTAGCTCGTTGAATCAAATGGCGAACTTCTTGTATAGATAAAAGATCTTTATCTTCAATATACATTCAACTTTCTCCTATGATTTCAATTTCAGTAAAGCTTGAATTAGTAATTGTTTGTTCGCAAATTTAATTTCTTTCTTAGATAGATCGATTTTATCTTCCCGATAAGCAATACTTCTTAATTCAACAACTTTGAATTTATTTAATTCTTCCTCAGAATATTTCTGTTGTCCTTCTGTTAGAACCTCTTCTTCAACTATAACATCAGAAATGACATCTTCAACAAAAGCTGTTTCATTATCTGATATTAAAGGTTGTGGATTAACTTCAGGTACATCTATCAAATCAATCACTTCTAAAACACTCTCTTCTAAAGATGAAGAAGTTTCAGCTTTGGACACATCTTTATTCACTTCCTTTTGAATTGGAAGGAGGATCGAATCAGTTTGCGAGTCTAATCGTGCAATCACGTGACTATGAAGATAGTATGGTTGATCTTGTGCAATCTCAACTGCAGCTTCCACTGCTGATCTTACTGCACTAACATCTCCAACCAATTGAACCGTATTTAACCCTGACTTAACAGTTTCTACATTCAATAGTGAGACGTTGGCAGCTTTCAGTGCAGCATCGGCAACTACGACCGCCCCAAGAAAACCTCGTACTTCAATTAATCCAAGTGCTTTTTCTGCCATAAGCACACCTCATCTTAATAACTCTTTGGATTATCTGCAATACTTTGAACAGTTTGGGCAAATGCATCACATGCTGCACGACATGCAGATTGAGAGCCAATCAATAATCCACCTGCAAAGTTTGTTTCACTTGGTGGTCCATAAAATGCACCAACCGATACATCAGCAGCTTTTAAAGCTGCATCCAGAGCTACCATAGCTTCTGCAGGAGGAGCAATTAAATAAGCAATGGCTGTTCCTTCTTCTGCGTTTGCACCTTCTGAAAGATAACTACCTGCTCTTGAAATGCAATGAGCAAAATATGGGATGCTGTCGTCATCATTTGCACTATAGAAACTAGCTCCGTTTTCAATTTCATAAACTACAACATCTAAACCACTACGAACTTCTTCCGGATTTGGACCTGCCAAAATACCGATAACTTCACCAGCTAACTTAGTAGAAGCATTCCCAGCTCCAGCATACATACTACGAGCATAAACAACTTCAACATCAGCTGCTTTTGTCGCTTCATCCAAAGCAACATAGGTTACATCATCACAGTCAGAGGTAACAATTCCCAAACTTCTATGATGTGGTTTAAGTTCCAATGATGCTGCTAACCCAGCATCTACATTAGGAATTAATAATGCACTTAATACGTTAGCGCCAAGTCTATCATTTTTCAAAATCTAAACCCCATTTCTATTTTAATTCTACCCCTGACTTCTTATTATCAAGAATCTTCTTAATAATTTCAGCCACGTAGGCTCCAGCTTCAACTGCAGGAGTTCCACCTTTATGAATGTTTGATACTACTGTACGACGTGATTCTGGCATCCCAACTGTTGGTTTATAAGCCATATATGCACTCATCGATTCAGCTGTCACCAAACCAGGACGTTCTCCAACTAGCATACAGATAACTTCAGCTCCTGTAAGTTCAGCAATTTGGTCCATTGCAGCTACCCGAGCATGTTTGATGAAAAGAACTTCATTAAAATCCAGACCAAACATTTTCAAACCTTGTTTTAAGGCTGGTAAGAAATCTCTTACGTTTGCTTCAATCGCTGATGAACTCAAACCATCACCAACAACGATTTGTACTTTTGGATTTGGTTTACAAGATTCTTTAATGATTTTCTGTTGATCTTCTGGGAATACACGACCATAGTCCGGACGAGTTAAGTATTCATCTTTCGTTGATGCTTTTGTTTGAACAGGAATGAATCCCATTTCTTTAACAAAATCATCTGAAACATCTGAGAATACCGCATCTTGAGCTGCAGCATGGTCTGCACGGAAACGAAGAACTGTCTCAGTCTTATAACGGTTTCCTGCTCTCCATAATCCCAAACGAGCTGGTGTGAATTTTTTAATTTTACGATAAGCTTCTTCGTTAATTGCATTTGGAACTAAAAACTGTTCCTGAATATCCACTTCTGTTATATCTGGAATAATTCCATCTTCAATAGTCGTTTCTTCTTTATCAGGTTGAACACCATTCTTTTCAAGAGACTTAAATTCAGAGCTTTGTGTTTGCTCTTCCTTTTTTAACTCTGTAACAGTATCCGTATCCATTTCGCTTAACAAAGAACGAATCATTTCTTTTAAATCTTGTTCATTCACTGTCAATACCTCCTTACTAATTTTGTTTCATAAAGATAGATCCGTCTCCACCGATTTCAGTAAGATGTCCATCCTTCATCAATCCCATTTTTTCCATCCACTCTTCAAATTCTTTGATTGGACGTTTGTTCAATAGATCACGCATCGTAGCAGTTTCATGATAACCAGTAGTTTGATAGTTCAACATGATATCATCACCATGAGGAATTGCCATGATGTAGTTAACATTAGCTGCTCCAAGAAGAACCAATAGATTTTCAGCGTCATTTTGATCGGCTTTCATATGGTTCGTGTAGCAAATGTCACAACCCATGGAAATACCGGTCAGTTTGCCCATGAAGTGATCTTCCAAACCAGCACGAATAACTTGTTTTGAATCATACAAATATTCCGGACCGATGAATCCAACTACTGTGTTAACCAAGAATGGATCAAAACGTTTCGCAAAACCATAACAACGTGCTTCCATCGTTACCTGGTCAGCACCATGGTGAGCATCTGATGACAACTCAGACCCTTGACCAGTTTCAAAGTACATCACGTTTGGACCAGCTGCAGTACCAACTTTATGAGCTGTATCTTTAGCTTCCTGCAGAACTTTTGCATCAAAACCGAATGCCGCATTCCCTTTTTCAGAACCTGCGATAGACTGGAATACCAATCCAGTTGGAGCTCCTTGGTTCATTGCTTCAATCTGAGTTGTAACGTGAGCTAGCACACAGTGTTGTGTTGGAATCTTATACTCTTCGATAAAATCATTAAACTTATGAAGAATTCGTTTTGTACTCTCTACAGAATCATCAACTGGGTTCAACCCTAACAGAGCATCCCCACATCCATAAGCAAAACCTTCCATTGTAGAGGCCATAATTCCATCAGGATCATCTGTAGTGTGGTTTGGTTGCAAACGAGAAGAGAATGTTCCCGGCATACCAATGGTTGTATTAGCGCGTTTTGTAATGACAATCTTATTTGCTGCAACAATCAAGTCTAAGTTTGTCATCAACTTAGCAACCGCTGCAACCATTTCTGAGGTCAATCCACGAGAAAGCCATTGAATATCAACATTTTGGTGGTTGTTATCTAAAATCCACTCACGAAGTTCAGAAACAGTCCAATTTTTAATCTTTTCATAAGTTCGAAGGTTTACATCATCAATAATAATGCGAGTTACTTCGTCCTCTTCGTATGGAACAACAGGATTGTTAAACAAATCTGATAGTTTTAATTGTGATAAAACCACCTTAGCTGCTACACGTTCTTCAGAAGATTCAGCCGCCACCCCAGCAAGTTGGTCACCCGACTTGTATTCATTGGCTTTAGCTAGAACTTCTTTTACTGATTTGAATTCATAGACTCTTCCAAATAATTTTGTTTTTAAAATCATTTAAAGTCTCCTCCTTTAATAATTTCTTAATTAAAAACTAACGTTTTAACAACGACCGGCAAGACCGATCCCTCTATCACTGGATTACCTATATCGATGTAGTCACCATTTTGGACATCAACTGAGTCAATACATACAAACGGATAATCTTTTGGTAATTCAGCAAACAAACATTGCCCTAAAACCTTAGCCATATCTTCTCTAACAACTACAAGTAATGGAATGTTCTTTCGAATACTTTCTCCCATTCCTTTTATGATAGCGCTTGCATATTCTTGTACTCTAACAAAACTTGGACTTTTTTCACCATTAATTGCTAAAGCAACCTGTTGAACTTCATTTTCTAAGGTAAACCATTCTAATTTATCATGAATGATTTCTGTTAATTTTTCACAACTCTCTAGCTCGTCGTCCTTCGCTAATTTCAAAACAGGTATATTTCTAATCGGTAAAGTTTTAGAAATATAAGTGATGGTGCTTCCGCTTACCTCTGTTGTATGACTTCCAGCACCTACGACTGTTGCTCGAATTGTTTCGGCTGATTCAATCACTCTCTTTTGTTCAAAAATCTTTGATTGACGAATAGCACGTCCCAATATGATACCAATATCACCGTAGGCAAAATCATTAGTAGCAGAATCTTGATAAATAGCATCGGCTACTCCTCCGGAAAATGAAACACATTTCAATTCATAATCGAGTCGCAATCCATGGTTGGTTTGTAAAAACTCGTAATATGGAGCATCCACTTCAAGCCCAACTGCCTTTTCTAAAACTCTCACTAAAATTTGGATTAATTTATTCAATTCATCCCTATTTACAATTTCATCCAAAAACAGTCTTAAATTTTCTTGTTTTATAATTTCTTGTAGTTTCGGTGAAATATAATGTATTTTAAGTGTATTAGGATCAATCTTGATCAAACGACCGCCAATATCAAAACAACCTGTATCAATTACATCTCCTTCGCGAAATGCAGCGAAGTTTGAAGTTCCACCTCCAATATCAATATTTACAACGGAAGTATGGTGTTCTTGAGAATATTGGTGTGCACACGCTCCCTTGCCTGCGATAATACTCTCTAGATCTGGCCCCGCAGTAGCAACTACAAAGTCCCCAGCGTAACCGCTCAACGCCTGCAAAACTTGGCTGGCATTTTCTTTTCTAGCTGTTTCACCGGTAATAATTACTGCCCCCATCTGAATATCTTGCTTTTCAATCCCAGCTTTTTGATATTCTTGGATAACAAAATCTTTTATCTTATCAACTTCTATCAAAGACTGATGTGAAATTGGTGTAAAAATAATTTTACTTTTATAAAGGACTTTTTTATCCGTTATATATACTCTTGGGATTGTAAATACAGAAGCAATATTTTCAATTGTAAGTTCAGATAGGACCAATTGAGTAGTTGCAGTTCCAAGATCTAACCCAACACTCAAAATTTTATCCGACATAGGAAACCTCCAAAAAAAGACGCTTAAAGAATGCACTGAAACATCGGTTTCTTGCATCCTTTAAGCGTCATTGCTTTTCGACTGACTTCATTGTTAGTCTAGAATTATTTACACTTTAAAAATTATCTTAACTTGCGTTCCCTCATTGTTTGAGGTCGTGACTAGTCTTCCGGATAATTTACTCTCTACAAATCTTTGAACAAGTATTAAGCCAAGATGCTCTTGACCCACGGCTTCGACATTGTAACCGCTACCATTATCAATTACTTGTATACGTATTATATCATCATTTTTCGTCATTTGCAAACGAATACATTGATTTTTTTTATTTTTTTGATATTTTTTATTGGAAAAAGCATGCTCATAAGCATTTTGTAATAATTCATTTATTACCAATGCCAGTGACGATGCTCTATTATGATCCAAGTAAATATCATCACATAATTTTAATTTTAATTGAATTTCTGATTTTTCTGCAAAACAGCGTTGAAGATTTGATGAAACAATTTCAACCAAAGACTTCAAATCTATTTTTTCATTTTCTTGATTAGAAAGAAGTTCATAGGTAGCAGCTATCGAGAAAATTCTGTTTATACAGTCTTCAAAAGCAACTTTTGTACCAAACTCTTTAACCTGTGCTCCTTGCAATCGCAATAAAGAAATAATGGTTTGAAGATGATTTTTAACTCGGTGATTAATTTCTCGAGAAGCAATCAAACTCTCTTGGATTTCTTTGTCTTTTTCCCGTAGTTCACTGGTATCTTTTATAGTAATAATCGTTTGATGATTGCGAGCATTGGGATAACACTTCACTTGAAAATAATGTTTTCCGTACTTAACTGTTTTATTACTATTTGAAAAATTATCCTCTACTAATTCAGAAAAAATTGTTCCATCTAAAGAGAGATTATCATAATGCATTCCTTGTATACTTTCTAAGTAACCCAACTTACTTCGATATAAGACAACCGCTGATTGATTGCAATGTAGTAAAAATCCTCCTCGATCAAATACTAATACTGCATCTTCTACATAATCTAATAATGATACCTCTTCTTCCCGGATTGATTCAGAAGGTGCTTGAAAAATATAAGAATGGTCACCTTTCGAATGCTGGAGAGAAAAACTTGATGAGAAACTATCTGAAAAATCACTTTCAACGATTAAAGTAGCAATTACTTTTTTTCCTCTGATAATTGGAAAAACAGTCTGTTCAATTGCAACTCCTTCTTGCGATTGTCCTCGAAGACCCACAGAAGGAACACCTGTTTGAAGTGTACGAAGAACCCCAGGTTCATTTTCTAAAAAGGCAGACTGCCCAACAACTGTTTTTTCATACAAGCTCTCCTTTGTATGAGGCTTTCTATGAAAAACGACAATTGCATGATCAGAATAAATATTTTTTACATCAATGAAGACGTCCTTATCCATAAACTCTTTGCTTGATAAAACTGCCTCTGATTGTCGAATCAAATAATCAATATCTGCTTCATTAAGATCTGTTTTATCCTCGCAAAATTTCTTTATCTGATTATTGTACTTCATTATTCAATAACAGCAACTTTGCAATTTCAATCATTGGAACACGCTTTTGCATACTGATTGTCCGAATCTGTTTAAAAGCCTCTGGTTCCGTAAGATTATCTCTCGTCATCAAAAGTCCTTTAGCCTTTTCTAAAACAATTCGATCATCGAGCTTCTTACTAATTTTAATTAATTCCTTCGAAAGTAATTGCTGTTGCCGTCCTTTCTCTATACAAACTGCTATTGTAGGAATTAAAGACTTTGCATCCAACGGTTTTACCAAGTAAGCACTAGCACCAGTTAAACTTGCTTTTTTGATATAATGGTCATCATTATAAGCAGAAAGAATTATCACACCGTATGCTAATTCATCATCTAATATTTTTTTACCTGCTGATAAACCATCTAATAACGGTAATTTAATATCCATTATCACTAGATCGAAAAAGTGTTTTTGACAAAGTTCAATAGCTTCAAAACCATCACTTGCTTCTGCAGCCACTTCATAATCTGACTGTTCTAAAATTTGTTTGATATCTAAGCGAATAATCGGATCATCATCACAAATTAGTATTCTGCCTTTCATAAACTCCATCCCTCATATGAAATTATGTTCTTGTTACAACTGTACTTGAAAAGCCTAGAATCTCTTCTAAACCATTTAATACTGCGTGGAGTGATGCATCTACTGACGCAACATCCCCTGTCATTACAACAGATCCGCTAAATCGATCCACAAAACCAATCTGTACACCAGCTGCTTTAGTAGCTATATCCACAGCAATAATTGCAGCCTCACTTGGAGTGATGGTCAATATCCCAATAGCATCACGAAAATCAGTCTGTAACCCCAATTTTTCAAAAATAACAGGATCAGGACTAGCAATTAAATGTGCTAATGTGACTTGTTTACCAGGAACGTATTCCTGAATCATTCTTTGTTTTTCTGACATTTATTATCACCTCTGGATTGGTTTTACAATAAATATAATTCTAAATAATTTGATTATACTATATTTAGTATTCGCTTTCAATAAAATTTATTAATTAAATTATTACATAACAGTGTCAAATTAAAGATCTTAAATTTGAGGGAAATTTTTTTAATCCTTTTAATTTTTTGTATGTTAATTTAACTATTTGAAATAATTGATTATAAAATATAGAACCATTAATATCTAATTATGTACTATGCAAAACCAATACAAGACAACTTATTAGTGCTTTTAAAAAATTATAAAAGTAAGCCTATATTAAACAAAATAAATTTAAAAATTACAATTAATCATGTGAACTTTTATTATACATATATTCATAAAAAAATCTGAACTCACATGTCTATTTTAATTTTCACTAGCAGATTCATTTCTACTATATTAATAAGACTTTATACTTTATTTTTGTTAATTTAAAATGACTTTTTTAGAAAGCTTGTTCTAAAACCTTCAATAATTCTTCAACTGTAGGGACTCTCGGATTTGTAATCGTACACTTATCCAATAAAGCAGCTTCTGCAATCTCACGTTTATGAGCATTAAAATCATCCACTCCCACTCCGTAAGATCTTAAAGAAGTCGGATGATCTAATTTCTTTTGAAGTTTTCGAACAGCATCCACTAATTGTCTTACACCTAGAATAGGTGTAGAAGCACTCAACCCTAATAAACGAGCAATCTGTTGATATCTTTCAGCAGTTTCTTTATTCAAATTACCAGCACGGGTACCGGTCGTTGCCACATTCGCATTATACTGGATAATATGTGGCATTAAGATGCTATTAAGTCGTCCATGAGGAATATGGAATTTAGCTCCAGCTGCATGGGCGATACTATGATTAATCCCCAATGAAGCTGAGTTGAAGGCCATTCCTGCCAAAGTAGAGGCTACATGCATTTTTTCACGTGCTTCTAAATCATGTCCATTTTTGTATGCACGAGGCAAGTATTCAAATACTAATTTGATAGCTTTTTCAGCCAAAGCATCAGAAAAATCAGTTGCTTTATTTGAAACATAGGCCTCAATCGCATGTGTTAATACATCCATACCAGTATCTGCTGTAATATTAGCTGGTAGTGTTTCCACCAAATTGGAATCTAATATAGCGATATCCGGTAGAATATCCCAATCTACGATCGGATACTTTTGTCCTTTCTCAGCATCAGTAATAACTGCGAAACTTGTCACTTCAGAACCTGTTCCGCTAGTAGTTGGGATAGAGATCAATTCCACATCAGTAAAAATCCCTTGTTTCTTCGCAAAGTAATACATTGCTTTAGATGCATCAATTGCAGATCCCCCACCGACAGATAAGACAATATCGATTGATTTCCCTTCAGTCGCGTGAATCCCTGCCACAATAACATCAATAGGAGGATCTGGAACAATATCAGTAAAGGTTATGATATCGTTACTAGCGTCTAAATAATCAAGAATTTTATCTAACTGTCCAGATTCTTTTAAAAACGGATCAGCAACAACCAATATGGTTTTGTTATGATAGTTTTCTAATTGGGCCAAAGCACCTTTGCCGACAAAAATTTTAGTTTTGTAGTAAATATTATACATTCTTTCTCCTTTCTTATCAGAGTTTCTTATTTTATTTTACCCCCTTTATCATTTGAAACTCTTAAAACAACATAAAAAGAAGCCACATGAAACACTACCAAATAGTATAAATTTTGGCATATTTCATATAGCTTCATTGCTTAAAATTGTACGTCCTTGTACTTTACAAAAAGTATAACATAAAAACGCTTACAACGCAAAAGAAAAAACATATATTTTTTTTTTGATCATAATACTTGCAGATTCTTCTAGATCGTGCTATCATTAAATTACTAGAAATGATTTTGGTACTTTTAAGAGTATGGAAGTTTGGTGAAAATCCAACACGGTCCCGCCACTGTGATAAGCTTAGCTTTAAGTCAGGTCTTTATTCTTAAATTTTAGTAGATTTCACGCCTCGATGTAAGGTGGTGATGTCAGTTAGGAAATACACCAAAATAGTGCTTTCCCCTATTGACTCTACGTATGAGTACGTATCATTTTCTAAGGATGGGGTTCCCATCATCTGCAAAGAAGCAGAGTCAATATTTGGAAAGCTACTGTTAACCAATGAAGCTTAGCACGAAATTTGTACACTGTTGTACATCTGGCTTTCGAATTCTAACCTTGTCCTTCCCTTTAGGGAAGACGAGGTTTTTTTCTTATCACCTCTAATCAAAAAGTTATGACATAGATAAAAAAACACTGCCCCTATTTTTTTATTAGAGGTAGTGCTTTTATTCTAGTTATTATTTTTCTTTGCCCAACGCTCCACATCTGCTTTTGTAATATTGTGAAACACTTTTGCTCCTCTTTCATAAGGAATATCCTCACAGTGTTTTCGATAATTAATCACTCTTGCAAGAGCAAAGAAATAGTCAGATAAACGATTCACAAAAATTAAAACTTGATTATTAATTTCATTTGTCCACATGGTCGCGACAATATGTCGTTCTGCACGACGCGCAATGGTTCTTGCCACATGAATCATTGAAGCAATTTCATCACCACCAGGTAAAATAAATCTTTCCAGAGCTGGTGGGATATCCGCATAAGTATCAATTCGTTCTTCAATCCATTTAACGAGGCTTTCATCTACTTTATATGGGTATACACCATGAGGAGTAGACAAATCAGAACCACAATCAAACAGATAATTCTGTAACTGATACAATTCGTCTCTCAATTCATCATCTGGATCCATTTTACTAATTGTATAACCGACCCAAGTGTTTAATTCATCTACGGTACCATAAGCATTGACACGATCTGAATCTTTTGCAACGCTTTGGCCACCTACTAATTTTGTAAGACCTTTATCTCCAGTCTTTGTATATAGTTGCATATTTTCCTCCTTTATAACTCTTTATCTAATGTCGACGTAGTCATCCCGGTCCAGTTTTCCCTCCTCAAAAGTCGGCATACGCTCTATCGTGTACACGGAACTTTCCATTAAAAAGAAAGCTAAAGGACAACCTGATCCTTCCCCTAAGCGCATATCCATCTGAAGCATCGGGGATAAGCCTAAATAATCCGAAACAATTTGATAGCCTGGTTCTGTAGAACAATGGGATGGGAAGCAATAGTCAACCACTTCTTTCTTTAACTGTGAAGCAATTAAGAGTCCTGTCAAAGAAATCAACCCATCAATGACACAAGGAAGTTGGTACTGGGCACAAGCTAAATAGGTGCCAACCATCCCCAACATGTCTAGGCCACCAACTTTAGAGACGAGATCGATAATATCACTATAGGGAGCGTGATTGGTTACCGCTTCTTGAATGACAGCTGTTTTATGAGCCTTCATATCTTCAGTCACTCCCGCTCCGTATCCTGTTACCTTTTGGGCAGGAATTCCCAAAGTGGCAGCAATAACTGCTGCGGAAGTTGTGGTATTTCCAACCCCCATCTCTCCTGTTCCAAATAAGGTATAGCCCTGATTGATCTTTTCAACTGTTCTTCTATACCCAACTAAAATGGCTTCAATGGCTTGCTCTCGAATCATGGCAGCTTCTTTTAGCATATTGCGAGTTCCATGTAACACATGGTCCGGGTTATCAGAATAAATTTGACGCTTACAACCAATATCAATGACACAAATATCAGCCCCAGCATGTTCTGCAATATTAGAAACCCCTGCTTTACCATTTCTGATATTATTGGCAACAATAAAGGTTGTTTCGATAGGATTTGAGGAAATTCCTTCTTCACAAATTCCATTATCCGCTACATAGATCATGACGATTTTTTTTGATAGCTGGATTTTGTTAGGAAACATCGCATATAGCTTGGCATACATTTTTTCCATTTTACCTAATGCACCAAGAGGTTTTGCTAAGCGATCACAATAGCTTTTTCCCTCTTCTAATGCTTTAGCGTCAATTGGGACAATATTTTTTAGGATGTGATTTAATTCTTCTTGCCTATCCAAAGATCTCCTCCACCTTCTTCACTTTTAGCCCATCATATATAATTCTGCTTAGATTCCTTATAGAATAATAGCTTGCCAGAGGATGTTGGGACAGTCGTTCTTCTAACTTATACAAGTGAAGGAGCTGATCTTGGGTCAGCAGAATACCAACAATGCTACCACTATGAGCAACATTAACTCCTAGTAAACCTAATTCTGTTGTAATTTCTATAATATCTTCTAAATAGGGTTTGGGCAGCCGTTTGTTATTCAACAAAGCACTTATAGTCGCCACCTGGCCTAATCGCTTGACATTTTGCGTATCACAAGCCGTTTGGAAATCAGTCAGCAATTTCTCTGACTGCTCAGCAGGATACAAAGGACTATCTGTCATTCTTATGAAACTCGTTGTATCGACGATTTGATCTGGCTCTAGAATGTACACATAAAGATTCGGTTTCCATTTTGTCCGCCATTTAATCTCACCATTCAGCGGATTCATCACGGTCCAGTCTGAAAATCCTACTGAATCACTTGGTTCAATCTTTGAACAGAGACTCGTTAGGAGAGACACTGACACTTCTTTATGCTTATAGGCAGAATAAGCTCCTAAGATCGAGAGCATATCCGCTGTACTACTAGAATATCCCTTTCCAATGGGAATATCTGTTTGAAATGAGAAGTCGAAATCTATCTGATCCGTTAGTTCATTCAAAACTTGCAGCATTTTAGGCCGCAACACTTCTCCTACTTGACCTGCTTGAGGGCCAATCACTACTTGACTTTTCTTTTCAATGCCATAAGACATCAAAAATTCATGACCATCTACAACACACTGGAACAATTCTCCGCAAGATCCTGGGCAAGATGCTATCATTGTTCCCTTCACTCTTCTTTTCCTCCAAGAATCGCTTCCAGAGCAGTTAATAAACAGCTATTCTCTTGTCTACTACGAATCGCAATGCGGTAGTAATCGCTACTTAAATTGTGATAGTTAGAACAGGAGCGGATAAAAATGTTATAGCGCCATAATTCTTCACGTAAATCCTTGGAACCCGTATATTTAAAAAAGATATAATTGACACTTGGTTTTAGGACAGTTAAGGCAGAAAAAGCTCCCAAAGACTGATACAGGAAGTCTTTTTCCTCCTGTAGCCATTTTAGAGTTTGTTCTTGATAATCTCGATCCTTTAAAATCACAGGCAAAGCTTGAAGAGCCAATGCATTAATGGTCCATGGAGCCCGACGTTCATTAATATTTGTTAGGCATGGATGAATCCCAAGGGCATAGCCTAAGCGTAATCCTGGAATAGCATAAAACTTCGTCAGAGAGCGAACGACAATCGTATTTTCAAAATCACTTAGATATGGAACGAAACTATACTCTTCCTCATTTACTAAAAAGTCAATAAAGGCTTCGTCTAGAATAAAATGAATATTCCGTTCCAGCAATTTTTTCGCGATTTCTAGCAAGTAACCAACTGGAGCAAGGGTTCCAGTCGGATTGTTGGGATTGCACAATAAGACAACATCACCTGGTTCCAGATCTTCTATAGCTGCTTGAAGCTCTCCCACCGTCCAATCAAAATGAGGAGCTGTTAAACGATGATATAGAATCTCGGTCCCCTCTTGATAAAAAGCCTTTTCATATTCCATGAAGGTGGGACTTAAAATCAGTAACCTCTCGGGTTTTAAGGTCTGAGCTAGTTCATAAAATAACCCCACGGCACCATTTGACAAAAGGATTTCTAGATCTTGATTTCCATGATGCTCCCTCAGCAAATCCTTTTCATATTGGTTGGTGATATCCGGATATTCCGTAATTCTATCAATACTGTCCACTAAGACTTGGCGGAGGCTTGTAGAAACTCCAAGCGGATTGATATTGGCACTAAAATCAATCCACTTTTCAGAAGAGTTCCCATTTTTTTCAGCTAATAGACGTCCATTCCCTCCGTGTTCAACAATCATACACATCTCCTTCTTGAAAGATAAAGTAGTCCTTTTAGATTATATCATGTTTACTCACTCTCAAGAAAGTCCTTTAAAGCATCGATTCCAGTATTCTCTGTTGAAGAAATTTCAAAAATCCGTTTCACACCCGCATCTAACAACTGCTTGCGCGCGAATTCTAATTGCTCCTCAGAGTCTACCAAATCAATTTTGCTAATGATTCCGATCACATCTTGGTTGAATAATGAAGAAAATCCTTGAGGAAAAGTTTGCATGGTTGAATTTCCTGCGATTAAGAGTCCAATGATTTCAGCTTCTGCTGCAGTCACTGTTAACGCATTGTAATAGCGTCTGTGTTGTAAAAATTCACCTGGCGTATCAATAATACTATCGTGAAATTGAACAGCCTGCGTTTTAAAATACTCAATATCTAATCCTTTTAATCGTTGGGTTAGCGTTGTTTTACCCACTCCCACTGAACCAACAAACATGATTTTCTTCATAAATCTCCCCTATTTTTTAATTAATTGTGCCTCATCCGTTCCTAACTTAATTGTTTCACGGCTCTTGACTAAAACACCCTTGTTTTCATCACGACCTTGTAGGAAGTATTTGGCATCTTTGCTATCATATGTATCTACTGCAGTCTGTGAAAGTAAGCCAATTCCTTTTGATGGATCCCGTAATAGGTTAAAGATGATTCCCATCTGTAATCCTTCAAAATCTTTCAACATTGCATAGTCCCCATTACTATCTCCAGCAATTAGAATAGGATCTTGGTTCTCGTGTTTATCTGCAATGAACTTCTTGATTGTTTTTGTTTTTCCTTCACCTTGTGTTTGGAAGTAATCGTTATTGTATTCTGATTGAATGACACCAGAATCATTTTTAACGAGTTCCATTCCATAAACATGGTCTTCAGTAATATTATAACCGAATTTATCCAGAGTAGCAAAAGGAACAATGACATCACGGAAGGAAGCAGAGACAACATAAACATCAATGCCGTTATCTTGTAGAGTCTTATAAAGATTTTGCATCTCTTTTACTGCGCGAACACCACGTTTAAATTTGATTTCCACTTGACCAGCTTCACCCTTCAAGCTTTCTGAGCTCACCCAAGTTTCATAAACTAAATCTTCTTTTAAGGCACGTTCAATTGATTTTTCCGATACAGCTTGAACTTCTTTAGATGTCATACCAGTAAACAAGTAAGTTACCCAAGGATAAGAAATATCTGAGCTGAAAGTTCCACCAATTGCTTCGTAAAGATAACGTAATTTAGCACTGAAATCTTTATATTCGTCTAATTGTTTTACTTCTTCGAGGCTCTTAGAACCTTTGAAGCCTTTGTACTCATTATAAATCACAGTGTAATCAGAAACAATGTCTTTGGCGATCTTATCAATATTAACAGGGTTTCCTTCCTTGTTATTGTGATCTTCTGTGAAGTTGTCTTCTGGAATATTTGTACGAATCGCCTTATCCAACTCTTCTGGCGTCATCTTAAATTCTAAATTTTCAATCTGATAAGTGAAGGTCGCTTCACCGATATCGTTGATTACGGTTGTGTTATCCCAGTCAAAGACAGCATATGGTTTTGCTGATTCATTATATTTTGAACTAGACTTGCCATTTTCTTTAATGACATTACTTAATTTCTTATATAGTTTGTCCTCCCATTGACCACGTTCAAGGACTTGATCTTCTTTCTTCACGCTTGTTTCCTGACTAGCTTTACTAGACTCAGTTGTTTTAGACGACTGAGAAGCCTGACAACCAACCATAAATAAGGCTAGACCACAAACTAAAAAGAGACGATGTTTCTTCATAAGAAAACCTCCAAAAAAAATTTTTAATTAGAAAAAAGGCAACAAAGAACCTATGATTTGAAACGGTTGCGCCATTGCAATCATAGGCCTCATTGCCTTTTATATTATTCCACACCCATTATACTAATTAGCTGATAGAATGTCAATCGAAAACGGTTACATTTTTTTGTCAACTTAAAATTTTCATATTGTAAGAAACTAAATCAAGAGAATTTTTCATGCTATCTGATGAATTCAATCCCTTTTCTGAAAAATCATTTTCATTGTTTTCTCCTCTATCCTCTGCTATATTTGGATGATCAAAGAAAGGAGACAAGCCGATGACATTGTCCAATAAATTCACACTTTCTCTTGCCTCACTGGCAATTCTTGGTCTTTTAGCAGCCTGCTCGAACCAGACAGCTCAAACACCTGCAAGCTCTGCTAGTCCCCAAAAGGTTTCTTCGAGTACTTCAAGCTCTAAAGGTTCACAAACGGCTAGCCAAGCTGATAATCTAGACGGTACATACAAAGGGACTGATGAAAATGACCAGATTACTCTGATCCTCTCTGGTACGACGGGCACATGGGAAGAGGTTGAAAAGGATGGCGAGAAAGAAAGCAAACCTGTAACCGTTCACGCTGACAACCATACTCTCACTGTGGGGGATGATCTCAAATATTATAAACTAGAAGGTAACCAACTCACTATTGAAGATGACGATCGCGATCCTTCTGATACCATTGTATTAACGAAATAGCATAAAAAATAAGAGGTTAGGATGTTGATCCCAACCTCTATTTATTATCTTAATGGAACTGCATCCCACCATCTACGATAATGGTTTGTCCTGTGATGTAGTTTGAATCAGGTCCAGCAAGGAAGCTGACCGCTGCTGCTACATCTTCTGGTTCTGAAAGACGTTTCAAAGTGATATCTTTAGCGAATGTTTGCATACCCCATTCGTCGTCTTTGCCCGCGTTCTTACCTACTTCATGAGCAATGTCAAACATCATTGGAGTCTTAACGATACCTGGTGCATACGCATTGACAGTGATTCCTGAATCAGCCAAGTCACGTGCCAAAGTTTGAGTGATCCCACGAACTGCAAATTTAGTACCACCATAGACAGTCAAGTTAGGGTTACCTACAACACCTGCTTGTGAAGTTGCATTGATGATTTTTCCGCCATGACCTAGTGCTTTGAACTGAGCTTGAGCCGCTTGTGCACCCCAAATCACACCACCAACATTAATAGCAAATGTACGTGTAAATTGTTCTTCAGTAATTGTATCAAGTGGTGTAGTTGGCGCAACACCTGCATTGTTTACGACAACATTCAAATCTCCAAAATGGTCAACAACCTTTTGGAAAGCTGCAGCCACTTCTTCTTGTTTAGACACATCAGCTACGACTGCAAAAGCATGATCTGCTGATAACTCAGCAACTGCTTTTTCAGCTGTTTCAGCATTGTAGTCCAATACTCCGACCTTGAAGCCATCTTGCACCAAACGTTTTGCGATTGCAAAACCGATTCCTTGACCAGCACCTGTGACAATAGCTACTTTAGACATATGATTCCTCCTTGGTATCAACGATACCAGCAAACGTTCATAAAAGAACAGCAAGGGTTGACAACTAGTTTTGGGTGAATCTATCATCAGTTCCTTCCAAAACTATGCTAACAGTATACTCCTTTGTGAAAAAAGTGTCAAACTCTGGCCTGTTATTTTTTAAAAAAAGTTTATTTATATGATATTTTTATTTAGTGATAAATGAACTAAACCATGAGATAGAGTATAGCTTTTACCCACAACGGATCACTATTCTATTCTGTAAAAGCTACATAAAAAGAGATTGGGACAAAAGTCCTAGCCTCTTAATTGTTTTGGGATTGTCGAGCAAGACGCAGTGGTTGAGTGGGCTCTACTACGCTGATTTCATCA
>NZ_JAJCHF010000008.1:0-84630 GCF_020554365.1 Streptococcus sp. 210928-DFI.4.42 | reverse complement strand
CATTCTATCCATTAAAGATGCAATTGTTATTGTCATTACTCATGATCAAAATCCAAAAATATTGGAAGAGTTTGATCACGTTATTACCTTATAGGTAAATGGCCTAGTCTACTAAATGAATGATGTGTTTCTCAAAGTATTCTTTGTAATTTTTGTAGATTGTTTTATTGAAGAGTTCGAAAATTTTTAAAGCTTCTTCGATTTTTAAAAGTGATTTTTGATTATGATAGAATTTCAGTTCCAAATATCCATCTAAATACAGCAAAATAGTTTGTTCAAAAAAATCTGTGGAATCCGCTAATATATTCTTCGTAGCCTGTTTTAAAAATAAAGATTCCTCATATAAGTCGTTCTCAATCATTATAATCCAAGAATTGAGAAGTAGTTGAATGAGAGATTGTCTATTTCTAGGTATAGAACTATACAACTTCCCTTTGTTGAGCGCCTCTTTGGCATATCTAAATAATAAATCTGGAGATAGAACACGACAGCAATTTCCAAGGATGAGCGTTTCGTAATAACCCCAGTTTTCAACAGAAAATAAATAGTTTGTAAGATAAGAGGCGTCTTGTTGACTCAATTGATGATTCTTATCCATTCCCGAAACAATACTTTCAATGAAAATAGCATTTAATTTATGGTAATGAGAATTTGTCCCATGAAAAAGTTCTATTTCTTTCTCTACCATATCTAGTAATGCTTGAGCATCTTCATTATATGCAGCCTGTTTAACATAAGCTATTAAGGTATTAAAATCCGAAGGTTGATAATGATTACAGATAAGCAGAAATTCTTCTAGTGTTACTCCTATTCTTTCAAGAAGATACAATAACTTAAAGACAGAAATCTCTGTTTCTCCTAATTCAAATCTAGATATTTGAGATTTTGAAATTTCAGCACCTGCTAATGAAGAAATAGAAATCCCCTTTTCTTCTCTTATTTTCCTATAAGTTTCACCTAAAATCATACTTATCTCCATTCCATATCGAAAAGTTATTAAGGTATAGCAAACACTACTTCCGTTAAGCTTACTCTTGTTTGAGAGTATCATTATTAGTAATTTATAGCAATCATTTTTGATAATTTCAATATATAACTTCCTAAAGTTTTAGTCTTTGGATAAAAACTTACTTATACTATATCATATCTAAAAAGCAGTAGAAATGAAAATCATAAAAAATCATCTCTACTGGTTTTACTGTTAAGTCTTAATTAGATGAAACTTAGTCGGCTTATTTGAACAAGTTGACTTTAAATTAGAACAAATCATCAAACAAACTCAACTGGTTATCCTCTGGCATATTGCCAAGAATGCCCATCTCATCCATCTTTTCAACCAGGGTGGACGAAACACCGCCGCGCTTACGGAGTTCTGTTTTAGAAAGGAATTCTCCTTCTTCACGCGCCCGCACGATCTGCTTGGCAACGTTCTCTCCTAGACCATCCATAGCGACAAATGGCGGAATGAGGGTGTCCCCATCAATCAAGAATTCTGTCGCTTGACTGCGATAGAGGTTGAGCTTGCCAAACTTGAAGCCCCGCTCCCACATTTCATTGACAATCTCAAGGGTGGTGTAGAGGTCGATCTCCACATTGGAAGCTTCGTTGTTCTTGCGTTTCTCAGCAATCTCCTTCATCCGCGCTTTCACGGCCTCAAGGCCTGCACCCATGGTCTTGATGTCAAAGGCTTTGGCCCGAATCGAGAAGTAGGCACAGTAATAATAGAGAGGATGATGCACCTTAAAGTAGGCCACACGAAGGGCCATCATAACATAGGCCGCCGCATGGGCTTTGGGGAACATGTACTTGATCTTCCCACAGGACTCGATGTACCACTCAGGAACATTGTTTTCCTTCATGGCTTGGATATAGCCATTGCGCTCTTCTTCAGAAATCTTAAGCCACATGCCTTTCCGCACCCGCTCCATGATGGTAAAGGCCATTTTTGGATCTAGGCCAGCGTGCATGAGGTAAACCATGATGTCGTCCCGACATCCAATAACGGTTGATAGGTCGGCAATTCCTGCCTTGATCAAGTCTTGGGCATTTCCCAACCATACGTCGGTACCGTGAGACAAACCAGAAAGCTGAAGCAACTCGGCAAAGGTCGTCGGATGGGTTTCATCCACCATGCCCCGAACGAAGTTGGTCCCAAACTCTGGGATTCCCAGCATACCAGTTGAGGTACCGATTTGCTCCGGTGTGACTCCTAGGATATCGGTTCCTGAGAAGAGGGCCATAACACCTGGATCATCCATAGGGATATCATTTGGATCAATGCCTGACAAGTCCTGGAGCTTCCGAATCATGGTCGGATCATCGTGTCCCAGAACATCGAGCTTGAGGACGTTCTCGTCGATATCGTGGAAGTTAAAGTGGGTGGTCTGCCATTCGGCTGTCACATCATCGGCTGGGTACTGCACAGGAGTGAAGTCATAGACGTCCATATAGTTTGGAATAACAACGATTCCCCCTGGGTGCTGACCGGTCGTCCGTTTGACCCCAGCTGCACCAAGAGCCAAGCGCTCGACCTCGGCATCTCGGTAGTACTTGCCATAATCCCGCTCATAACCCTTGACAAAGCCATAGGCCGTCTTAGCAGCCACAGTACCAACCGTTCCTGCCCGGAAGGCATATTCTTCCCCAAAGATATCCCGGACATCCAAGTGGGCACTCGGCTGGTCCTCCCCTGAGAAGTTCAAATCGATATCGGGTACCTTGTCTCCATCGAAACCAAGGAAGGTTTCAAAGGGAATATCCTGTCCATTTTTGCTGAGCTTGTGACCACAGTTTGGGCAGTCCTTATTAGGCATATCAAAGCCGGAACCGTAAGAACCATCCGTGATAAACTCACTGTACTGGCACTGACCACAGACATAGTGAGGCGAGAGCGGATTAACCTCGGTAATCCCGATCATGGTCGCGACAAAGCTGGACCCAACGGATCCACGCGATCCAACCAGGTAGCCCCGCTCATTGGAACGGTGCACCAGCATCTGTGAAGCCAGATAAATCACGGCAAAGCCATTCCCCAGGATAGAGGTTAATTCCTTTTCAATCCGCAAATCGACAATATCAGGGAGCGGATTACCATAGATCTCAAAGGCTCGCTTATAGGTCAATTCCGCAACTGTCTCTTCGGCCTTGTCGATAAAAGGCGTATAGAGGTCACCCTTGACCACTTCAACGGGTTCAAAGATTTCTGCCAGTGCGTTGGTATTTTCAATGACCAATTTTCGCGCCAAGTCTTCTCCTAGAAAGGCAAATTCATCCAGCATTTCATTGGTGGTTCTGAAATGCGCTTTAGGAAGTGGCGCTGGCTGGGCATCTTCTCCATGCCCGATGGTCCGGTTGATCATAGCCCCTTGACCGAGACTGCGGACAATGATCTCCCGATAGATTTCATCTTCTGGCTCCAGATAATGGACATTTCCTGTCGCAAGAACGGGTTTGCCGAGGCGATCTCCCACCTCAATCAAGCTCTTGATAATGGTCTGGAGCTCGTCCATGTCCTTGACCTGCTCCTTGGCAATGAGAGGTGCATAGATAGCCGGTGGCATGACCTCAATAAAGTCGTAGTACTTGGCCACTTCGACCGCCGCATCCACGCCTTGTGACATGACCGCATCAAAGACTTCCCCTTCTGAGCAGGCCGATCCAAGGATCAAGCCTTCGCGGTGGGCATCCAGCACAGTCTTGGGAATCCGTGGGACTCCTTCGAAATACTTGGTCCCAGAAAGCGAGACCAGTTTAAACATATTCTTAAGTCCGGTCTGGTTCTTGACATAGAGAGTCGCATGCTTGACCCGGGCCTTCTTATAAGAATTCTCATCGATCAAATCGATATTCAAATCCTTGAGATTGGTCACCCCATGCTTTTCAGCGACTTCTTTGATAAAGATAAAGAGCAGGCGCCCCGTTGCTTCCGCATCGTAGTTGGCCATGTGGTGGTGCTCCAAAGCGACCCCAAACCGCTTGGTCAAAGGTCCCAAGCCATGCCGTTTAAAATCTGGGTAGAGGTTACGGGCAAATTCCAGGGTATCGATGACTGGTTGGGTAATCTTTGGTAAGCCATGACGCTCATAGTTAGCATTCATGAAGCCCACGTCAAAGGTGGCATTGTGGGCGACAAGAACCGTTCCCTCACAGAAAGCCTGAAATTCCTTCAAGACCTGTACCAAGGGCTTGGCCCCACGGACATGCTCGTTGGTGATCCCTGTCAATTGGGTCGTAAAAGCCGACAAAGGATGGCCCGGGTCAATAAACTCGTCAAACTCCTCAATGACATTGCCCTTGTACATCTTAGAAGCGGCGACCTGGATCAAGTCATTGTAGATGGCTGAAAGTCCTGTCGTTTCCACGTCAAAGACCACATAAGTCGCTTCATTGAGGTCTAGATCCACCTCGTTATAGGTGATCGGCACCTTGTCCTCTACGATATTGGCTTCCATCCCATAGATCAGCTGGATCCCAGCCTTCTTGGCTGCTTTAAAACCATGCGGGAAGCTCTGCACATTGCCATGGTCGGTGATGGCTACAGCCTTGTGGCCCCACTCAGCTGCCTTGGCAACCAGCTCTTCGACTTCCGGCAGGGCATCCATGGTCGACATATTGGTATGGGCGTGGAATTCCACCCGGCGCTCGCCTTCTGGCATCAGGTCCTTGCGGGTATAATGGACGACTTCCTGGATGTCTTGGACATTCATAGTTAAGTCACGCGTGAAATTGTTCATTTCGATATTTCCCCGCACCCGTAGCCAGCTGTTCTTCTTGATCATGTCAAACTTCTGGGCTTCTTCCTCATTTTTAACCCATTTCTGAAGGGAAAAACTCGAGGTATAGTCGGTCATCTTAAAGCTGATCAGGACCCGACCAGTCCGCGTCACCTTGTGCTCCACGTCAAAGACCACACCCTCAAAGACAATCCGGTTCTCTTCTGTCGTAATCTCGATCATCGGAGTGATCTCGGCCTTGTCTAGCTTAGGTTTAGCTGCCGCTTTCTTAGCCTTGAAGTCAAAGACCGGCTTTTCTTCGACTGCTGGTGGCGGAGCCATCTGAGCCAAGGATTCCATAGCCCGCAAAGTCTCCTCATTGGCTGCTTGGAAGATCTTTTCATTTTCCTCTTCAAAGCGCGCTACTTCTTGCTCTGTCAACTCCTCATCAGACTCCACCCGACAGGTGAAATGCGGAAAACCAAAGGCTTCCAACTGTTTGGCAAGGTTAGGCAAATGATTCTTACGAAAATGCTCTGTATCGACCGAAGAAGGCCCTGAGATGATCAATTCCTGACCTTCCGCGCGCACCTGCAAGTCTTGGTAAAGCCCCTTAAAGCCTTGACTCGCGCAAGGTCCATCCTCAAAGACCTCCCGGTAGTAGGCCTGCAACAAATCCTCAGAAAAGTCCGGATTCGCCACTTGGATGGTAAAGGTCGCTTGGTTTCCCGTCTTTGAAAATTCGTCCTTCAAGCGCTGGCGCAATTCCTTAAACAAAGCAATCGGCAAGACTTCCGCAAAGGCAAAGCGGAACTCCCAGACCCGGCTGACCTTATGCACCACGACTTCTTGAATCTCCGCATGCAAAAAGGCACTGGAAGATCGCATCTCCAGCGGCATATCCAGCTGATCCATTAAAATTTCAAAGGTGTTGGACATTGTTTCTCCCTTGATCTTGATTCTTTTGCTCGCTTTTGAGTAGCCCGATTTCTATGCAAAACAAACCATTCAAAAACATTCGTAACCCTTATTTTATCACAATTTAAGGATTAATTCGAGGGAGAAGTGAAGACAAAAAAATCACCGATAGGACAGTGATTTCTCAATGATTGGTCAACAGCAGGCAATCCTGATCATTCCCCACTTGTTGCCTCTGTTTCTGAGCTGAACTTGGTGTCCGAAGTAGGTCCTTCATCTGAGACTGGACCGCTTCTCTTGAGCTTTGTTCTTGCTTTTGGATATTCTCCATAGCAGGCTGCAACTTCTGCCGGATTTCCACTTTCTCCTCTTGCTCTTTTTGCGCTTGGAGGGTCGGACGATACATAGCAAAGAAAGAACCGATGACCACGATCAAAGCGATCAGACTCACCCCATAGCGTTTTGACTGTTCCTGAGAGTCAACCTTGACGCCTTTGACCGACACCTCCTTCCACTCCGGATGCTCTTTCTCAAAGGCATCTTTCTTAGCCTTGGTCGGCATGACCAAGACTTGGTTCATTAAGGAAATCATCCCCATAACCACAAGCAAGTAGGGAATATAGCGCGATTGATTGAAGATCATAACGATCAATAACACAAGACCGATCCCTGCAATCCCCACATTAAAAGCAAAACGCATCCAAAATTCTTTCTTCAGCTGTAAATAAGTTTCTTTAGACATCGGTCACTCCTTATCCATCATTTATACTTCATCCCTTACTATCTTATCGAAATTTAGTTTGAAGATCAAGTTAGTCACTGGGTGGAGAGAGTTGAGGGGGATTTCGTTTCACAAAATTAACAAAAGATAATATAGAAAAACTATGATCGGTACACAATACCTAGAAATTAATCATAGTCTTTCTACTTAAATTGATAATTTTTCCCTTAAAATACACTATATTCTAAGGGAAAATCTTTCTGGTAAGGGATAAATTTTTATTGCTTAGAATATAAAAAGATTGAAGAAAATTATCCAAAATGGCTTTTTTCTTCAATCTGAGAAAGAATCAGTTATTTCTTTCTTAGTTGTAACTTTTCATCAATCATCCACAGTTGATAAAAAGCCTTTTAAATTCAACTCTAGTAATAAACTTCAGAAATATAGCGTATTAATTAACAAAACTTTCAAACCATCCACTAATATTATTCAATAATATACCTAATTGACCAATAAATCCATCTTGTTCCATCGCTTTATTTTCATACTCGTTTATTTTATTAAGCAACTTATCTATATTTTCATTCATCGCTTTAATACTAGAATCAAAATTCTCAATTAGATCTTCTGCTGGAGTAACAAATTTTGTACTATGAAGATTACCCGTCCATGAATCATCATGTTCGTTTTTCTTAGTATCCAAAGATTTTTTCTGTTTTACAAATTCACCCTTGATAGTTCTTAATTCTTCATAGATTTTTTTTACTTCTCGAGCTTTCTTCAAATATTCTTCTTTTTTTGATTGTGCTGCACTAATCTGTGATCGAATTGCAGCTTGTTGACTAGATTTTGACATGATCCCTCCTTAATTTGCTTTCCAATTGTATATTATAGATAAAATAGTAAGTGTCACAAAAACGATCATATAAACGATGTAGAGAATGAGAAAGAGAAGAGCTAACTTTTTATACAGTTTATCTTTATTACAAAAACGTTCAACATAAGACTCTTTTGGATTTTGAGGATTATACCAGACGGTCATGGTGGATCCTTTAGGAAATGCTTCTTTTAAAACGTTTGTGTAAGAGACAATTGAGTTTCTAGAAATCACTAAATTTTCACCCAAAAGATCCGGTGTATCAGCTACCGCCTTTCGACTCATCCAAGGAGCCGATTTCACTACGGTCCAACGGTATTCCAATTGCCTCTTATAAGCTATTCCATCAACAATATATTCTACAATGGGTGGAATCACTTGTTTTGCGTATGCATAGCCAACAACAATGCCATCAACCCGTTCTGTTGATAGATTTTTCCTTCTTGCAAAACGCTTAGAAATGTAGGAGTAAATGAAGAAAGCAGTTAGGAAATAGATCGACCCGCCCCCTATTGCAAAAAGAAATATAATATATAATGGCATTTTTTAACCTACTTCTTTACTTTTAAATCCGACATCTCTAATGACATCTTTTCTTCTTGTGTCATGGTCTCGACAATTTGTTTTTGCTCGCTGGATATTGGCAAGGTCAAAATCGTAGCAGATTGATCCGGCAATACTCCACTGTCACTAATTTTATAGCCAATCCGTTGATGTTGATAAATGAATTGCCCATCATATTTCCAACTCAATGAAAATTCAAAATCCTTATCAATTTGAAATCCAGCTTTATTAATCAATAGAAAAACGGCATATTCTTGTTGATTTGATGAGAAAGTTGCGCCAGTATAGTTGATCGATAGGCTTCCTTGATTTCCAAGATCTGGATGTTCCTTCGTTAATTTTTTACCTAATTCAATTAAATTAGATTCTTTTCCTTCATACTGTGGTGCTACTATAAATTTCAATGTCTGTCCTCCTTTATTTTCGTTTCCTACATTTTTATTTGATGATACATTTTCCCCTGAACACGCTACTAAAAAGAATGAAGTAACCATCAATAATAATATTTTATTTATTCTCATTTAAAACCTCTTCCAATCCATCTGAAAAATCCATCCGGCCAAATATAAGGAATAGTAACATCCGCATTTATACCTAAAAATGCTTTGGCTCCAGCCTTTAAATTTATAGTACGGACATCCCAATTTTCATCACCTAAGAAACTATCATATGCTCTTTCTTCTTTGACTTTTAGTGTAAGTGAGCCTCCTTCAGAAGCTTCAGGAGTAACAGACATTGCAAGTAAGTTTTTCCCAACTTTTTCTCCATTTTCATCAGTTGCTTTGTAGTGAAATAGCTCAAATCCTATTTCAGCTGAAGTAGATGGACCTGATCCATCAATATCAAAGCCAAATTCTGATTTATCAGATGTAATATAGGCATCTAAGTCAACAGTATATGAAGCTGCACTAGTTTTACCTTCTAAATAAACCGTATCAAAAAGAGTACTTACACGTCCTTTCGCACTTGCAACCTCACCTTTAGATTTCAAATAAAGACCACCAGTACCAAATCCAAATTCATTTTGTAGCTGGGCAGCGTTTATTTCACCCGTTCCCTTAAAAAATGGACCAAGTTTTAATTCTACATTACTAGACAAGACTTTTACATTAGAATAGAATTTTGTCATCCCATTTTCTACGATAATCGATCCATCATTTTTTAATAAACTACCACCGATATACCCATAATAATCTTTGCCCCAACCTTTTGCCATCTGGCCTTCTAAAACTGAATAATATGCTGTATTATATGAATACGGATCTTGTTTTCGTTTATTATCAAGTATAGAGCCGTTCCCTTTTATATACCATTCTTCTTGTTTCAATTCTTTAAATTTTGCATTATTGTATTTACCGCTAGATGTGACATAATTATTTAAAATATTTGTGATCATTGTATCCAATTTACTAATGGATGTCAAGATACTTTCCGCACCTTTAGATAACTCATCATCTTTTGTCTTAAAATCTTTATTAACTGTTTCTAAATTTGTATCTAAGGTAGTAAATCCATCAGTCAGTTTACTTGTATTAGTTGGAGAAACAGAAATATATTCTGCTGCTTTTTCTTCGTTACTTGCAAGATCATCTATATCACTAGTGACAGCTTTAGAAATATTTCCAAGTGATTTTTTCACATCATCTACTCGTGAACTTGATACCTTACCAGACTCATTTGATTCGAATTCAAGAAATCCTTTTTTTATTTTTTCAATGTATTCCTTTACATCTTTCCCAACCTGTAATAAAACATAGGTTGCATTTACCGAATTTTCCTGCATAAATGACTTATACTGTTCCGCACCTGTACCTTTAAAATTCAAGGAATTCGTCAGAACAGTTAGAGTTTTCTCAACATTATATAACTGAGTTTCTAGGTTCGTATAGGCTGTACTTCCGGTAGTATCAATTGCACTTAATTTTGAATTATCCAGTTTCATATTTTCCCTTTCCAATACTACAAAATTTTTTAATTGTTCTCAAATTTATTTACTACTTGTCAGCCCTTCTCCATGAGTGGCAATGGTAGAATCCACAGCCATCCATTCGGATCTAATTACTTCCAGATTCTTAACATCTTGGGCTAGTAATTTTTTGTATGACTTAATCACATTATTAAAATTAGTTACAATATCTTTCAATTGAGTAATAGTTTCTAATTCAAGACCGTCTGTCTCAATCTTCAATATTTCATCCAAAACACTATCTTTTGATTTTGTTAGTGCATCTATTTCTGTCTGAAAACCTTCTGGAACAATTAGGATTTGATCTGCCATTATTTTCTCCTTTACTTACAATTTACTGTACAAAATAAACTCTCATCTAAAACAATCAAAAAGTTATTCCTAATCGTTTCTAATGATTTAGTTATTATCGATTTGTTATATTCAAGATAATTAACCCCAGACAACCATAATACAACGAATAAATTTGTATAAACCTTCGGTTTTTCCTCCAGTAAATAATTATTTTGTCGCCTGATTTGCTCGATATATTTAGTTAAAATTTCATCATTAAACATATGTCGTTCAATTTTATTTATCTCAGGAATATACATACCCATATCAGCACCATCAATAGCTAATATGGGCTGAAATTTTTTATAATGTTCTGTTAAAATCTGATAAGTCAGAAAAACATCCTCTGATGTATATAATAATTCATTCTTTTCTTCAAAAAAATTTGGATTCGAATGGATTAATAACCCTCTCTTACCTCTCTCTTTAACCACTATTTTCTTAGGAACTATATCATCAGGGGCCAGGGGAAAAATTATTGACTCGGGGCGATATGGATTATGTGATATAGAGATTTCTTTCTCAAACATTTGTATGACATTCTCTTCTACATTTCCTAAAATGAATACTTTAGATTCCATACCTTGAAAAAGTATTTCTTGGACAAATCTAACATCCTCTGATGTAATTTTTTGAATTTGATTAAATAGATTATATCTTGAGAAGCGTTTATTTTGTCCAAGAAATTCTAATATAGATAAGTTAAAGATATCAGGAAAATCATTTTCTTTCGTTAAATATTCTTCTACAAACTCTTTTTTATTCTTTTCGAACACTTCATTAGGATTGTACAACAAAAACTGATTCAATTTTTTTATATCTTCTTCAATTTTCTTTGAATTGCTAACAAACGAAATTGTAGTATTACCTGGATTAACTGAAATCTCAATATTTTTTCCTAATATTTCCTGAGCAAATTGTTTCTTGATATTTGCCAAAAATAAAATAGAAGCTGGATTAACTCGATAAATCTCATTATCTATTTGATACTCTTGTAAAGTAAAACCAAAATTATAACCGAATGTTATATAGATTCTATCTTTATCATAATCAAAAGGTTGGATTAAAACATCGTATTTTTTTGACATTATTCTACTCCTTTCACTAATTTCATAGTTTGATAATGATTTCCATCGACCATATAAGCAACTGATTTTTTCAAAGTAGGTTCCGAATATTTCACATTCGACACACTTATGATTTTCTGATCATTCAATCGCATTTCAACAACAGCATATTTTAGTTGCTTAATAAATTTCGAAACAACATTTAGACTATTAGATAACATAGGGAGAGTTGTGATGAAGCTATATACCTTAACTTTAGGTCCGTTTGTCATGATATATAGTATTTTATCAGACAATACCTCATTCTCCTGAATCAAGTCTCCAATTCCATCCCAAATTATTACCATTGGTTTAGGAAGCACTTCATCTAAATCAATATTTTCACTGACTAAATCATACATTTCTTCTATGGCATTTTTCCTTCCCAAAGGCGAATCTATTTCATTTGAGATACGAGATTGTTTTTGAGATTTCGAAGTTGTCAAAAGAATAGAGTCGAAATGGAGTTTTTCGAAACTTAACAACATAGTGTTGATAATATTAAGCTTTTGCCATTCTTGTTCAAAAATATATAAAAGATTTCCTTTAATTAAATCCCAACTTAATGGTTGAACATTTTCCAGATCCAATCCGAGTGGCACTTTTCCTTCATCCAGCAAGGCTGCTACATCCTCACGTCCGTAGAAGGCTGCTTCTGTCAACTCATCTGGCACCATTGGGATGCCTGCTGGGGTGCGGCCAGTCCACATCTCTTTGAGACTTTGGACTTGATCGCGGAGGTTGTTGATGATTTGGATATCATTGTCTCCTGCGACGGGTAGAGCGAATTGGACGACATCGACTTCGTCACGCTTCATGAGGGCGCGTCCCTTGATGTCTTCCATGGTAGCCGCAAGTGGGGTTGCTCCCACGATACCGCGGATTTCAGAGATATCATTTTGTGGCAAGGTCAGCTGGTGCTTGAAGTTGGAATAGAGCTGAGCCCGTAGGTTGTTCTGACGGCTAGCTGTGATGATCAAGTGCACACCGATGCTGAGACCTTCACGAGAGATCCGCATGAAGAGCTTGAAGAGGTCTGTCTCATAAGGCTCGTCCTTCATAGACTCATAGCTATCCATGAGGATGACCATGGTTGGCTCTTGCTTACCGGTCACTTCACGGTAGAGGGCGATGGTGCCGACCCCATGCTCAGAGAGGAGCTTCTTACGACGATCCAACTCGCGGTTGATGATCCGGATGAATTTCTGGATTTTCTCCGTCTGATCGAGCAGCAGGCTATCGGCCACATGTGGCAATTGGCTCAAGGGTGCTAGACCGTTAGTTCCGAAATCAAGCAGATACATGGTCAGATTTTCTGGACTCTGCTTGCGGGCCAGATCCATTGCGGCTGTCTGTAGGAAAGTCGTCTTTCCTGTACCTGGACTTCCGTAAAGGAGGATATTGCCATCTTTTGACAGATCGATGGCGACAGCTTCTTGCTTTTGCGCTTGCGGGATATCGGCGACCCCGATCAGGACGCTTGGAGCTGTCCGTTTTTGCCAAGCCTCGATCGGCACGACCTTGTCCAACTCATCCAGCGTGATCCGCTCTTTAAGCGGTGGCAACCATGGTTGGGCCACAGCTGCGATGCCTTCTTGTTGGTGCAAGTGGTTGATTTCTTGCACGATGACATCCAGCTCTGTCGGCACTTCCTTGATTTCTTCTGCCATATCCAGACCGGAGAGGTCTTGGTTGAGGACTTCGTATTGGCCCAGTTCATTGATCAAGTAGATGGTATGGTCTTCGATCCCTAGCTGGTCCTTCTCAGGCTGATAGTCTGCTCCTGACCAAGCGGTTTGGAAGAGTTCATAGACTTCGTTGTTCCCGACTTGGAGGTAGGCACGACCAGTCTGAGTGATCTCAGCCGCATCTGCCGTCCGCAGCATCTCCATCGAGTCTCCACGGTCAGCTACCTTGAGGGCTAGCTTGAAGCGAGAGTTGGACCAGATCTGGTCATCCACGACCCCAGAAGGTTTTTGCGTCGCAAGGATCAAGTGTACCCCGAGGGAACGCCCGACACGCGCGATAGAGACCAATTCCTTAATGAAGTCTGGCTGGTTGACCTTAAGTTCGGCGAACTCATCACTGATCAAGAAGAGGTGAGGAAGCGGTTCGGTCGCTTCACCGAGTTTAAATTTCTTTTGGTATTGGTTGATATGGTTGACCCCATATTGACCAAAGAGGCGCTCCCGACGATGGATCTCCGCATTGATAGAGGCTAGGGCCCGCATGGACTGGGCACCATCCAAGTTGGTGATGGTCCCAAGCAAGTGAGGCAGATCCTTGAAGAGATTGGCCATTCCCCCACCCTTGTAGTCGATGAGGAGGAAAGCCACATCATGTGGGTGGAAGTTGACGGCAAGGCTCAGGATATAAGACTGAATAGTCTCAGACTTACCAGAACCGGTTGTCCCTGCGATCAAACCGTGTGGCCCATGAGCTTTTTCATGGAGATTGAGGTAGACCAAATCGTCCTTCCCGCGCAAACCGATCGGAACAGCCAAACTTTGGTAAGGGGCATGGCTCTCCCAACGACTCAAGACCTTGAGGTCATTGAAGGTCTCCGCTTGGTACATTTCAAGGAAGGTCACCGAGTCCGGAATTGAGCTCTTGAGCTGTTGGATATGCTTCAGAGGCGCAAGGCCACGCGAGATGGCTTCCTTGTCATAACCTTCAGGGAAGTGATCCAATTGGAAGTCAAGCTCACGAAGAACCCCTTCTTGCAAGAGCAATTGCCCTTGGTTGCGGTCCTTGATGGAGATAACGGTTTGGATATTTTCAGAAAGAGATGAGAGCACATCTGCCACATAAATGATGGAGCAACCTAGCTCTGTCGGATCCTCACGGAAGAACTCCATGATGACATGGTCCAAAATCAAGGTTTCATCGGTGATGAGGACCACATAGTGAGGGTGGAAGATCTTGGTATCATTAGCTTTTTCTTCCTCTTTTTGCGCCTTGCGGAGCTTGAGGATCTGGTTAAGACTGTTCAAGACCTGATCGCGTGTCCGCTGATTGTAGACGAAGCTACGGACATTCATGTCTTGCAGAGTTGCATGAGGCAACCAGCGCATCCAATCCCAGCTTTCTTTTTCCTCTTCTGGAATGATCGGAATGATGGTCAGATCATGGTAAGAGTGAAAAACTGCCAATTGGGCAACCAGGAGTTGCAGCTGTTCTAGCACGATAGGCCGAGGGCCGACGTACCCTACAGGTCCCCGATTAAGGCTGGCTACAATCGGAAGATTATCGATCTTTTGATGAGCTTGGAACAGGGCATAGCCTTCTTCTTCCAAGGCATCTTTCTTCCCACTGCGCTCTTCCTGACCATATTTGAGCTCGTAGCTGGTTGGAACCTTGCCCAAGCCCAAACGATAGGCCAAAAAGTCAAAATGAAGCGGTGTTTTTTCGTAGATCCGCGAGTCATAGCGTTTGACCATCTTGGTCAAGTCTTCAATCGCTGGGAAATGGTAAAACATGCCTTCTCGCTGCTTACGAGATAGTTGTTCCAAGTCCTTGGCCTTGTCCTTGAGATAGAGATGGTAGAGCTCCACGCGCTCTTTCTTGTCTTCTTTGTATTTCTTACGATTCTTAAAGAATCCTTGGACCGAAAAAATCACACTAACCACAGACATGGATACCGTCGCGATGATATAGAGACCCCGCGGTTGGAAAATGGTGATCAAGATGGTCACCCCAACCATGATGAGGGGTGGCATGATTAACTTCAAGAGTTCATCTGATGGCTTTTGAGGCTCCGCTCCCGGAGGATTGATCAAGATCTTGTCTTCCGAACTCCGGTAGATGATCCGCGGAGACCGGTGGTACTCTGGATAGTCCTTGTAAAAGTCATAGCGTGAATGCAAACGCGGCACTAGATAAGGACTTACTTCGACAGCCCCTTCCACGCCAAATTCTTCCGGATAGAGCTTAAAGGTCACATCTCCAATAGCCAGCTCATCCCCAAAGGCTAGTGGAAAAGTCGTTTCACTGACGAGTTTGTGGTTATGGTAGAGTTTTCCGGATAAGAGCTGGCAAGTCCATGTCTGCTCTTTTTTCACAAGGAGAAAGCGTACTGGATAGTGCAAGCGCACATCTGCACCCTTTTCATCTGCTACGAGGATCTCTTCCTTGTCTAGCAGTTCATAGGTATGGACTTCTCCTGTCGCCAAGTAGCAGACTACATCCCCAAGGATCGTACTATTTTCAAGCACACCCTTGTCTTCACCATACTGGTAGAAGATTTCTCCTTGACTCCATTGAAAATGAAGGGGATTTTCTTGCGAAGCCAGGGTCAACTGAGCTGTTTCTTGATTCGATACGGTCGCTGTTTTCCCCTCTTCTAGCGCTAGCTCATAGCGAAAACCTTTTTTATAGAGTATGATACGTTTTTTCATAGACTACTCCTTGTGGTCGCTAGACTCAGTCGAGCTTGCAGTTGTAGAAGACGAGCTTTCTGTTGAGGAGCCTTCTGTAGATGAAGCTGTTGTTGAGCTGCTAGTGGAAGCTTTGGTTTCATCTGTCTCTGCTTCCAAGAGTTTAGAGCGGGCATCCCAGTATTTCTTGTATTCACCCTCGAGTTCAGAGAGTTTCTTCTCGCGCTGTTCACCAGAGAGTTTTTCGCTATCACGTGTCGCCTTGATTTCCTTCCGAAGGGCGTAGATGATCAAGTCTGAATCGTCGATCCGCTTAGCTGTATCCAGCGCTTGGGTAAAATCATGACGTCCGATATAGATCCAGTAGTGGAGATAGAGGCTATCTGACTTGAGCGTGACGTTGTTGAGGATGACCTTCTTTTGATCCTCTGAGAAATTCAAGCCTTGCAAGTAAGACGTCGCCAACTCATATTTCTGTGTCGTTGGAAGACTGCTTGGAGCTACTCCCTCCAACTCATCGATCACACCGGTATAGTCTACCTTGAGATAGGCTGTATCCGCTTGAAGCAACTTTTCTTTAAAAGGTGCTTGGAAAAAGACCAAATAGATCAAAGGCAAGAGTAAGAGGGCCACTACAGCTGAAAGCCATACGGTTGCCAACTTAAAGATTCGGTGTTGACGACTTGAAACCAAGGTCAAGGTCTTTTCTTCCTCTTCCTTGCGTTCTTGGTAGGCTTTCTCTAAGAGAGCTTTCATCTCTTCTAAGCTAGCGGCATCACGGATTTCCACCAAGAAATCTGGTAGATCTTCTAATTCGAGCGTGCCTTGATAGAGCTCCATGAAATCCCAGTCCCCAAAAAGAGTGACCGCATAGCACTTGGCCTGACGCAAGAATTCATCCTGATCCCACTTGCGTGGCACCATCATTCCTGGAACACCGCGGTAAGCGATCTTGACCTGCGCATCCTTGGTCACAAACAAATTGATAGGATGCAACATAAAGGTCACCGGAAGCTCCAAGGCTGGCGCCAAATCTAAGACATTAATGGCTAGACGCAGACGGTCTGAAACCGGTAATTCTTGGATTTCTTCAGCACTCAATCCTAGCGCATCTGTCTGATAGGTCAGATGAATCTGGTCTTGATCCGCTGTCATGCTTTGCTCTAAAAACAAGGGATGATGGAGATCCAAAATCCATAAATTGCGTAAATCCTGGCTATCCACTTCTGAACGCTTGAGGTCCAGCCGCCAGCTCGTTTCTTCTTTTTCAAAACGGAAGACTTGTTCTTCCAGTGTAAATTGTTCTTCTTTCACCTTACCACTCCTCAATCTCGATCAGATCACCACTCGTGATCGGATACTCTTGTACCACCTTGCCTTCATCCAGCAAGATGCCCTTATTTACCACGCGCAACTGATACTTGCTTCTAGGTTCCATGGCAGACCCAAAGATCTGATCCAATTCCCGAATCAAGCGTCGCACCTCCATCCGTGTTGGGATTCGGAGATCATGGCTTGCACCATTCATACGGAAGGTGACATTGATATGTTGCTCCATTTAGGCCTCTTTTCTATAGATTCGATAAGAAATATAGCCAGCAATCCCAAAGAGAAGGGCACTCCAAGCCAGCATTTGCAAGGCTGGAATAAAATCCGCCAAACTGGCCGAATTGTCCTCCACATCGGACTCAAATTTAGATAATTTTTGATTTTCCGGCTGGAACAGGTCCGCTTCAGGCCCTGTTTTTTTCTTTCCCTTTATAGCAGAAAACAACTGGCCGTCTGAATCGGTCAATTGTTTCTCTTGCTTGCGTTTTTCATCTGCTAATTTTTCCTGATCCTTCTCATTGAAAAGAGACTCAGTCGCATCCAATTGGCCCCCGAGTGTCTTTTCCTCTTCTGTCTCAAGACGTGAGTTGTTGACCTGCAGACGATTATCAATAAAATCATCTGCAGAAACAACAACTACTGGCAAGAGACTAAAGACAAAGAGAAGATACATCATTTTTTTCATAAGCTTGATTCAATTTCCTTTGTTTGAGTAAACTTCTTTGGAATGAAGATATTGGCAACCGCCAAAAGGCCGAAGAAGACCAACAATCCGAAGAAGACGCCGATACCGGCTGTTTGTCCATCAAAGTAACCCGCAAACTGTCCTTCTAAAATAGAAAGGAGGTTGACATTTTTCACCAGTGCTGGAAGGCCTGACAAGGTCGCGGTCGTTCCGATCGCGCTTGATAGGTAGACATAACTGATCAACATGAAGAAGGCCAGTCCCATTCCAATCACACGGAAGTGTTTCAAGAGGAGGTATTGCAGTTGTACCAAGACAAAACTTGCTAGAACCGCTAAGAACACCCATGAAGGTACATATTCACGACCAACAGAGAGTTGAATACTTGAAATCATTCCGATCACCAGTCCAAGGATGAGAGAAAGTCCCACAAGGACACCGACAGACAAGAGATCTGATTCTTGCAAACGATCCAATTTGAAACGATCCTTAACCTTGCGAATGATTGGTTGAGTCGCAAAAAGATAAGCTGTAAAGAGACTCAAGACTTCCAACATAAAGATCCAGATAAATGGACGGTAGACGTTGATAGTCGCTTTCACAGAAGAAGATTTCTCTGCAACTGGATTTGACAAGAAGTCGAGCAAGACTTCATTCGGCACTCCGTTTTCATAGGCATTGTTGAAGACCTTACGGAAGGCTTCGACGAAGTTCCCGTTTTCAGACAATTCCTTGTCGAATTCACCCATCAAACTTTCCGCATTGCTAGACAATTTCTCTGTATTGCCTTGGGCTTTTTCCAATTCTTTGTTCAATTGACTAAAGATTTCATTGGTAGAGTTAGCAGCTTCTACATTGCTACGAGATGAGCTCTTAACGCCTTCTGTCGAGCTCAATAATGACGTGTATTCAGAACCAAGGGCTGACAAATCTGCATCGGTCTTGGTTTGAGCCTGTGTCACTGTTTCTTGTGATTTTGAGATCTCTTCTAAACGTTTTTGAAGCTCTGCATATTGCGTCAATTGATCGTTGATATTTTGGGTTAGATCCTTGTTGGTGTTTTCGATCGCTTGAAGATTGGCCTGCAATTGTGGTCCCAAGTCTTGCAACTGTTGGAGTGTACCATCTAACTGGGCTTTCACACTCTTCGTTGCATCCCCAGATTCATCCGTTTCAATACTCTTACGGTAGTCCTTCATGTTACTTGAAACAGCAGCCTTCACGATGTCGACCAAAGCGTTTGTCAAATCCATATCTTCGATTGGATCATAGAGCGAATGACGATCTCCCTTTTCATCTTCTGGATAGTAGGCATCGATCAATGCTCCTGCGCGTTGATAATCCAAGGCGATTTCACTAGCTTTCGATGCATAGTTAGCGACAGCTGTTTTCAAATCTTCTGCAGATACGGTCACACTGGTTGAAGAAACTCCATTCACAAGAACTTCAACATCAATCGTGCTTGGCATAGTTCCCCCATCTTCAGCGAGGTGAATTTGAATTTGTTTGCCATCTTTCAGTTCGACTTCCTGCTCGCCGCTACCTGCATAAGTATGTCCATCATAGGTCCAAGTATCAACCTTGACTCCTGCTGGCACTTGGATGCTAACCTTCTGTTTTCCAGATTTAGCATTGAGGACATCCGCAACTGCCGTTGATTTGGCATCCACTTCTGCAGCCAATCGTTTTAATTCATCGGCATTCCCTTTTGCTTGCGCCTTCGTTCCAGCAAAAGCACTATCAAAATTAATCGCTGCGTTGAGATTCCCATACTTATTCAGATTAAGACTAGCAGGGTCTAAAGACGGAAGTTTTTCAATCGCTTGACGAATGTCATCATCCGCTTTATCTCGAGCCTTGCTGATAGTTTCGATTTTTGGCTTTCCAAGCAAGGTACGAAGAGTGACTTTGTCTCCTTCATTTAGACCATAGTAGTCAAGGATCTTCGCTTTTACAGAAGACTCGATGTTCTTTTCGTGCTCATCTAATTTGTCGCGTTCTGCCTTGATCCCTTTTTCGAGGTCTGCCACACGATCATTCACATCTTTTGTCAAGCCTGCATAAGTCTTGGTACCTGAAGCATCTCCTTCTGTTTCAGTTGGTTGACTCAATTGTTTGGTAATTGCTTCTTGGTTTTGTTGTAGATTCTTATACAACTCTTGGGTCTTTTCACTGACAACAGACTGGTTCATAGACATCAGCTGGTTCATGAACTCTTCATGGCTGATCTTGTCCTCAGAGCGTTGTTTGATCAATGTGTCGAAGTTTTGACCGTACTGATCCTGAGATTGGGTCAATTGATCAAAAGCCTGTGTATAAGACTCAAGGACTGTCTTCAAAGCATTGTTCGACTCGACAGAAGACGTAGACAAGCTATAGAGACTTGGAAAGATATTCTTCGAATCTAAAGCCGAATCCAGCAAGTTGCTTCGGTATGAACCAATGTTGGTAGATTGAATTTTGTTACTTGTTTCCACGTTCTTCTGAGCTGTATAAAGGTTGCTCAAAATGCTGACCATATACATATCAACCAACTGGCTATTCAAGTTCGAAACGATATCTTTAGCGACTTTATTGGCCTCGTTTTCAACCTGAGAATTTCCAGCCGCATTGACCTTATACGTCACCGTTGTCTTCTCTGCATTAACCGCGTTCACTTCCAAGACCTTCTCTGAGAAATCACTTGGAATAACGATCATCAACTGGTACTTGCCATCTGCAAGCCCTGACTCAGCAGCTCCACGAGGGAGTACAGACCAGTTTTGCGAATTATCCCGTTCGATATTCTTTACATAGCTAGCCCCAAGGTTATATTCTTTATCATTCAGCTTGACCGCCTTGTCTTCATTGACAACCGCAATGTTGAGCTTAGTGTTTTCCGTTGTTTGCACGGTCTTGGCTTCGTTTTGCTTTTGGTCCTTTTGAACCGTCGTATAAAGACCCACGACAGATCCCATCAAAAGGAGCACAACCGCACTCTGACCGATGTATTTTAACCATTTTTTATTTTTAACTTCCATACCTTTTCCTTTTTCTAATTCATAGATACAAAATAGGGGTTAGGAATTAAGAATCTAACCCCTATTTTCTATATATCAAAAGACAAAAGGGTGATCTACCTACAAGAAGTAAGATCACCTCCAAGACTATCTTAGTTATCTTAGTGGATTTGTGCAGCGATATCTTGGTCAGTTTGTTCAACGATATCAGCAACTTTGATCAATTGACCGTTGATGTCTTCCAACAATTGAGCGAATTGTTTGATTTTTGGAGACAATTCGTTGAATTGTGCTTCAAAGCTATCAAATGCAGATCCATCCCAGTTTGCGTCGATGACTTGTTGTTCATGAGTCAAAGTAGTAAGGATTTGATCGATTTCTTGAGAACCTTGTGCATAACGTTGTGCTGAAGCACGTAGGTCTTCTGGAGTTAATTTAATTTGAGCCATATGTTTCTCCTTTTGGGCTGATACCCTTATATTTTTTTCATAAACAATACATTTTAGTACGAATTAGTAAAATGCCAGATAACTGTATATTTTACCTTTTTCTCCCTGTTTGTATTATTTACTTAAAAATATCTTAATGAAATATTGCCAGAATGTCAAGTTTAGAGGACTAACTGATAAAACATTGTAACTTTGTTACAATTGTGTAACATTTTGTCATAAAACTGTAATATATTTCCCGAATTCCTTGCCCCAGTAGTCTCCAACTAGTATTATTTATGGAAAGAAAAGAAGACACTCTGTCCTTTTATATTAACTCAACACATAGATAAAAGTTGTTGATTTTAGGTGTTTTTAAAAGCAAATTTCGATGACTTTTGTATATTTTTTCATTTTTAAAACTTTTATGGTATAATGAAACCTGTTCAAAACTTGTTTCATACAAGATCGAACACCATTAACCTATAAGGAGTATATATGAAAAAATTTCTACTTGTCTCTGTCTGTCTACTAGCTCTTACCGCTTGTAGCCAAGGCCAACAAGGCAAAGGGACTACTAACGCTTCTTCCAAGCAAGAGGCCACTCAAACCAAAAAGGAGCAAGTCCAAAACAAGACCTTTGTTAGTGACCTCGGCGATCACCACCAAAACAAAATTCAAATCGGCTACAAAAAAGATGAAATTGTCTCTTTTACTTTTCTTAGTTTTGAACCCATTTCCTCAGATTTGCAAGACATGGATCTTTCCGAGTTAAAGGAAATCTACCAAGAAGAATTAGAACATAGCGATATCTATAAAAGCTTAAATGGCAAGCCTGGTCTTAGCTTCCGCATTCAAATTTCGAAAGATAAACAATCCTATGCCAAGGTCTTACAAGCTGACTTCTCAAAAATCAAGAAAGATGAGTTTGCTTCCATCTACGGGGATCAAGGGGAGGAAGAAAGAGCCGAGTTCAAGAAATACCTCAATGGCAAACCTCAAGATCTCTTTACCTATTTCAAAGATCAAGGCCTCAAAGAAGAAAAATAAAAAGAGCTTCCTGAGTTTCATCACCACACTGGTGAGAGCTCAGAAAGCTTTTTCTTATTTGTTCAAGATTGAAAGAGTTTCAAGGAGATTGTCCGCATGAACTTCAATGGTATCTCCTGTCGCTTTGATTTTCACTTCAACGATGCCTTCAGCTGCTTTCTTACCAACTGTTACGCGGATTGGAAGTCCAATCAAATCACTATCGCTGAATTTGACACCAGCGCGTTCATTTCGGTCATCCACCAAGACTTCGTAGCCTTTATTCACCAAAGCTTCTTCGATCCGATCGGTCAAAGCAAGGCTTGCTTCATCCTTGACATTGACTGGAATCAAATGCACATCAAATGGCGCCAATTCTTTAGGGAAGTTAATCCCCCAAGCGTAACGGTATTCCCCTTTTGGAGTCTTATTGACAAAGAGGCGTGCATGTTGCTCCATAACAGCTGAAAGAAGACGGCTGACACCGATTCCGTAGCAGCCCATGATGATTGGAACTGCACGACCGTTTTCGTCCAAGACATCTGCTCCCATGCTAGCGGAGTAGCGTGTGCCGAGTTTGAAAATGTGACCGATTTCGATCCCGCGCGCAAAGTTCAAGACCCCTTTCCCATCTGGTGAGATCTCGCCTTCCCGAACTTCACGGATATCGACGTATTCTGCGGTAAAGTCACGGCCTGGGTTGACACCAGTCAAGTGGTAGCCTGTTTCATTGGCACCTACGACTGCATTGCGACTATCTTGGACCTTGCGGTCTGCGATAATCTTAACATTTTCAGGAAGATCAACTGGACCGAGAGATCCAAAATCAGCTCCCAATAATTCTTTCACTTCCACTTCGGTTGCAGGTTCAAAGAAATCTGCTCCGAGGTGATTTTTCAACTTCACTTCATTGAGCTGATCATTACCTACGAGAAGGGCAACAACTGGCTCTTCATCTGCAATGTAAACCAAAGTCTTGATAGTCGCTTCTTCTGGAACATTCAAGAAGGCCGCCACTTCATCAATGGATTTGACACCTGGCGTTTCCACGCGTTTCACTTCTTCTTCTGCTACGACACGGTTACTTGGCTTGTATTCATTGGTAGCCATTTCCAAGTTGGCAGCATAGGTCGATTCACTTGAATAGGCAATGGTATCTTCACCAGAAACCATCCATTTGAACAATTCTGCTTTGATTTCTTCTTGGACTTCTGCTGGGATCTCATCAAAGGAAGCCACCGATTTGTCTAAAACAACCCAACGGTCCAAGTCTGTACGAGCAGGTGTAACAGCCATAAACTCTTGGCTATCTTTTCCGCCCATGGCACCACCATCACCGATGATGGCTTTGTAGTCGATGCCACTGCGGGTGAAGATCCGCTCATAAGCTGCCTTATACTCATCATAAGTTACGTCCAAGCTATCATAGTTAGCATGGAAACTGTAACCATCTTTCATGATGAACTCACGGGTCCGAAGAAGACCATTCCGTGGACGTTTTTCATCGCGGTATTTTGGTTGGATTTGGTAGAGATTCAATGGCAATTGTTTGTAAGATTTCACTGAGTCGCGCACAATAGCTGTAAAGGTTTCTTCATGGGTTGGACCCAAGATAAAGTCAGAGCCTTCACGGTTTTTCAACTTATAGAGGTCTTCCCCGTAAGTTTCGTAACGACCAGATTCACGCCAGAGATCCGCACTCAAAAGGGCTGGAGCAAGCATTTCTACTGCTCCAATTTTTTCAAATTCTTGGCGCATGATGCCTTTTGCTTTTTCAATCACTCGATTAGCTAGTGGCAAATACGAATAGACACCAGCTGATACTTGGCGAACATAACCTGCACGCAACATCAAAGCATGGCTAATGACTTGAGCATCGCTTGGCATTTCGCGAAGCGTTGGAATCAACATTTTACTTTGTTTCATGGACAATATCCTTTTCTATTTCAAAAATAATTTCATAATATCATTCCAGGTGACAGCAATCATCAAAATAACCATTACAGCTACACCTGCAAGTGTCATATAGGTTTCTACTTCTTGTTTCAATGGCTTTCTCCGGACGACCTCGATCAAATTGATCAAGATTTTTCCTCCATCCAAAGCTGGAATCGGGATTAGATTGAAGATCCCAATATTAATAGAGAGCATGGCCATAAGAGACAAGACTGCTGGAATCCCTAATTGAGCAGCTTGTGAGCTGGCATTGTAGATAGCAACCGGTCCACCCAGTTTATTGAGACTAAAGTGGAAAATGATATCTTTCAAAGCTCCCAAAATCCGTGTCGCTGTATTCCAGGTATCTGTAAAACCAGACAAGAGTTTATCCACAAATCCTGTCTTGAGGCCATTTGTCACACCCAAATAGTAACGATTCCCTGACTTAGTTGGCTTCACTTTGACTTCTTTTTCTTGGCCGTCTGTCTTGACCTTCAGGGTCAATTCAGGAGCCGTCTTGCTGTCCTTGGTTGCTTTCTCAACAGCGTCTGTCAGCTCATCCCAGTTGCTAACGGTGTCGTTGTTGACTTGAAGGATCTGAACATTGCTTTTGACACCGACCTTAGCCAACGCCCCATCAGGTGCCACCTGAACATTGTTGCTGTAGTAGTCAATCGCACCACCGCGCATAAAGGCTAAGAGTGAATAGACGACAATACTGAGGATAAAGTTGTTCATAGGACCCGCAAAGTTGGTGATCAACCGTCCCCAAATGCTGGCATTCTGATACTGAACATCTCTCGGTGCAATCCGCACTTCCGTCCCATCTTCCTCAACGATGGTCGCATCATGATCAACACTATAGGTCTTGGTCTCATCGAGAACCAAGCCCGTAATTTCCAGTTTGTCTTCAAAGTCAAACTGGGTGACATTCATAGGAAGGGCTGTCTGATCCAGATTCTTTCCTGAAAGATTGATCCGGACGACCTTACCAGCCTCATTGAGCGTCAAGCTGACAGGCGTTCCGGTTTTAATCTCAGTTGTGTCCTCACCCCAGCCAGCCATACGCACATAGCCACCTAAAGGTAGAATGCGAATGGTATAAGCTGTTCCATCTTGACCAATATGGGCAAAGATCTTTGGACCCATCCCGATCGAGAATTCTCGCACCAGGATGCCCGATTTTTTTGCAAAATAGAAATGACCAAACTCGTGAACGAGAACGATCACTCCAAAAATAACAATAAAGGCAATAAACTGCATCGTTCTATACGTGGTTTCCTTTCTATCTCTTCTGTCTTAGAACAAGCCCAAGAAATGCATCAAGGGAAAGACAAAAATCAAACTATCAAAGCGGTCTAGAACACCACCATGTCCTGGAATAAATTTCCCAGAATCTTTCACACCGAAGTGGCGTTTAATCGCACTCTCTACCAGATCTCCAAACTGACCTGCAATACTAAAGAGGATGGTAAAGAAGATCATCGCAAGAAAACCATGTCCACCCGCCACAGAACGATCCACGATCATATAGATCACAGTTACCGCAACTGCAGACAAGATTCCCCCAAGACTGCCTTCAATCGTTTTATTAGGAGAAACCGCAGGCATGAGCTTGCGTTTCCCAAACCGACTTCCTACCAGATAAGCACCTGAATCAGTAGCCCAGACAATAAAGAGGGCCAATAAGACCTTATCAATACCAGCGATTCGCGCATCCACTAAAGAATGGAAACCAAGTCCAACATAAAAGCTAGAGGCAATGGGATAGACCACATCTTCATAATTATAATTCTGAGCAAGAACAGTTGTCCCCATGAGAATCAAGACAACCAGACCATAGGCAATCATATTGCCATCTGCTGGAAGGTAAGGGAGGTAGTCCTCGATCGGCAAAGTCAGGACGAAGGCCGCTAACATGGCTAGCGCTCCTTCAAAAGTCGCTGTCTCAAGCCCCTTCATCTTGAGCAATTCATGAACCCCTAGCATGGCGATCAAGCCAATCACAATCTGGAAGAACACTCCTCCAACCATTACTGTTGGAATGAAAAAGAGCAGGGCAATTCCTCCAAAAATCACACGTTTTTGTAAATCTTTCGTCATCATCTTCTCCTAAACACCACCAAATCTCCGATGGCGATGGCTATATTCTACTATGGCACTTCGTAGTGCTTCCTCTCCAAAATCTGGCCACATCACATCTGTGAAATACAACTCACTATAAGCAGCCTGCCAAGGAAGGAAATTGCTCAAACGGATCTCTCCGCTGGTACGGATAATCAAATCCGGATCCCTTAGGACACGTGGCAAACTCTCGGTATAGAGAGAATCTGCGATCATCTCTTCTGTGATATCTTCTGGGCTAAACTTCGCATCCAAGACTTCTTGGGCGATCTGCTTCACAGCCTGAGTAATCTCTGTACGTCCACCATAATTGAGTGCGAAATTCAGGATCAAGCCAGTATTGAGGTGGGTCATCGCTTCTGCTCTTTCCAAAGCTTCTAATGTTTCTTTGGGTAATTTCTTAGTGTCACCGATCATTTGAATCTTGACATTATTGCGATGCAATTCAGGGACAAAGCGATCATAAAACTCAACTGGCAAGTGCATGATAAACTTGACTTCATCTTCAGGGCGTGTCCAGTTTTCGGTCGAAAAGGCATAGACAGTCAGGACCTGAACCCCCATATTTTTTGCTGCAATCGTCACTTCTTGGAGAGCTTCCATCCCCGCCTTATGACCGAAGACGCGCGGTTGCATCCGTTTTTTCGCCCAGCGACCATTGCCATCCATAATGATCCCAATGTGTTTCGGGACTTCTAAAGGTATCTCGATTTTTTCTTTTTTCTTAAAACGAAACATGTTTTTCTACCTATTTCAATATTTATCGCTTCATTATACCATAAATCCCCATAAAATAGGGACTCTGGCCTCTTTTTTGAACCAGCAAGGCTTTCCTTCATCACATCGTCCTATTTGCCCACCAAAAAAGAGGCCTTTGCCTCTTCTTTGATGATTATTCTTCGATGGCTGAATCGGCATCTGAGCTAGCGCCTTCTGTAGCAGTAGCTGAGATTCCTTCTGATACAGGAAGAACTGTTTTGATCGCTCCCAATTCAAAGGTCAGGTAGACACCATCAACATCCAAGACAACGGTCTTGCGATCTGTATCGACTTCATCGATGGTTCCGTACAAGCCACCAATCGTGATGACTTCATTTCCTTTTTGAAGTTTATTCAAACTTTCCATCCGTTTTTGATACTGTTTCTTTTGGCTACGGCTCATGAAGTACATCAAACCGACCATAAGAACGAGCATAATTAGCAAACTTCCGCCTTGCATATGTTTCTCCTTTAATTTTCATATATGCTATACTATATCAAATTTCGCCCGTCTTTTCAAGTTTTCCCATCCTCTTCAAGTAAAATCAGACTCCAGTCTCAGAGAAGAGGCACGTTTTGATGAAAAAGAAAAAAACCACGAAAAGTGGGCTACTGACTAGTCAATCGTAATGCCATACTTTTCATGATTCTCATCATACCAATCAATCAAGGCCAAAGCCGTTTGATAGGTAATATTTTTGATTTTACTCGTTCCCTTCGTCAAAGTCGCTAGGCTCATTTTGCTGATGTTTGTTTCAGTTGCGACACGATAGCTCGTCAAGCGACCGTCAACCATCAGTTGAACAACGGCTTCCACTTTTCTGTATTCGGGAGTTGAGTAGATATCAATTGTATTGCTCATCTTACTTCCATTCCTCAAATTTTATTCTTGTATAGATTATATACTTATTTTCTTTATTTATTAATAATTTTGCTCAAATTGGATTAATTTCACTAATTATTGATGTTTTTTTGCCCCAAATAGGAGGATTTTGGCCTTATACGGCGAATAATTTCCCCCAGGTGGGAAGAAAAAATAAAGACTGCTATATGATAGCAGTCTCTATTTTTCACAAACTAATTCGCCTTAATCTGCTTGTTTATCAGCGTTTTCTTCCTTCTTTGTGTCTTTTTCTCTGATCACAAGCACACCATCTTCCATGTCTGCTTCGAGATGTTTGGCATCCAAGTTATCCAAGTGGAAGTCTGTGACTTTGTCACGGATTTGTTGTTCAACTACCCGACGGAGTGGACGAACACCCATCACTTCATCATAACCTTCTTCAGTCATGTATTCTTTAGCTGCATCGCTCACTGCCAAGTCGATTTCTTTCTTAGAAAGGGTCTTATTGACATCTACCAACATCAAATCAACAATCTTAGAAAGGTCTTCCTTGCTCAAGTGTGAGAATTCAATGACAGCGTTGAAACGGTTCAAGAATTCTGGACGGAAGTAAGGTTTCAAACGATCCATGAGTTCTGGTTTATCCGCATCTTCTGTCAAGTTAGCTTCGTAACCAAATCCAGCGTTTGAAGTAGCGATAATTACAGTGTTCTTGAAGTTGACCGTATTCCCTTGACCATCTGTCAAACGACCATCGTCCAAAACTTGGAGGAGAAGGGTGATCACTTGAGGATCCGCCTTTTCAATTTCGTCAAGAAGAACGATTGAGTATGGGTTACGGCGAACACGTTCTGTCAAAGTATTGCTGTTGTCATCATAACCAACATAACCAGCTGTTGTACCAATCAATTTAGAAACAGCTGTACGGTCGCTGTATTCTGACATGTCCAAACGGATGATGGCATCTTTGGTTCCGAACATATCAAGAGCCAATTGTTTAGCCAACTCAGTCTTACCGACACCAGTCGGACCTACAAAGAGGAAGCTCCCAATTGGACGGTTCCCTTCGTCAAATCCTGCACGGTTCCGACGGATAGCACGTGCCACTGCTTCAACAGCCTTGTCTTGACCGATAACCTTGGTTTGCAAACGGTGACCCATATCTTTCAAACGTTCGATATCAGTTGCACCCATTTGAGACACTGGGATACCCGTCATCCGTTCTACTGATTCAGCCACATCGTTGATTGTTGCAGTTACCTTATGGTCTTCTGTATGGTTTTCAATTTTCTTTTCAAGCTCTTCGATACGAACTTTTGCTTTCAAAGCTGCTTCGTAATCTTCTTTAGCCGCAGCTTCTTCTTGTTTGGTTTTTTCTTCTTCAATTTCATGTTCCACAGCATGGACATCTGTTACTGGATGTTGAGCCGCCAAGTGAGCAGCTGTTACATCGACCAAGTCAATGGCCTTATCAGGCAAGCTACGTTGTGGAATGTATTGGATAGAATAATCAACTGCTGCTTTCAAAACTTCATCTGGCAAGATGACATTGTGGTGTTTTTCATAAAGATCACGGATCCCTTGGAGAATCTTGAAAGTATCTTCAGCTGATGGAGCATTGACTTTCACTTCGTTGAAACGACGAGCAAGAGCTGCATTCTTCAAGATAGTGTTACGGTATTCATCTTGAGTCGTTGCACCAATGACTGTCAATTCCCCACGTGAAAGAGCAGGTTTGATGATATCCGCAAGACCTTTAGAGCCTTGACCATCACCTGTGCTACCTGCACCAAGGATTTGATGGATTTCATCAAAGAAGAGAATAACATTTCCCATAGCTTTGACTTCTTGGATCAGATTTTGAATATTTTCTTCAAAGCTACCACGGTATTGCGTACCAGCTTCTAGACCAGAAATATCAATCGAGATGATTTCTTTATTCTTGATAGCAGCTGGAACATCCCCGTTCACAATAGCTTGTGCCAAACCTTCTACAACTGCTGTTTTACCAACACCGGCATCCCCTACAAGGACAGGGTTGTTCTTGGTACGACGAGACAAGATTTCAGCAGTTTCTTGAATTTCTTTATTACGTCCGATGACCGGATCCAATTTTCCTTCACGAGCTTCTTCGGTCAAGTTGCGACCAAGTTTTGCAAGGATCCCATCTTGTTTCATTCCTTTACCTTGATGGTGTTGCACTTGCTCGCTTCCTTCATTTGGAAGTTGACCAGTTTGGCGGTAAATAGCGAATTCTTCTGGTGTCACTTCACGACCGTTGATCATGTAGCGACGGCTTTCAGAACGAAAACCACCCATGTTTCCCATTAGTTGATTGAAAAGATCATCCATATTGTTAAAGTTGTTGTTCATATTGTATACCTCTAATTTACATAATTTTAATTCATTCTTGAAAATTAGCAGACCAATTGGCTGCTGTTTGATTGTTTACATAATTTAAATTCATTTATATAATAATAGCCCTACAGGCTAACAGTTTCTATTTTTCCTTTTATCAATTAGTTGTCTTAATTCTGGAAATAGCATATCACCATCTCCTTTCCACTATTGATCTTGTAAACCAGTAGGTTTTTCAACCTCTTTTTGTTTACATAAATTATTATAACGCAGACTGAATTCTTTGTCAACACTTTTTTACATAATTTTTTAAATTTATTAAAAAAATCTGGAGTCACTCCAGATTCTATATTTAAATAGAAGTTCTTGGCTAGATAGATTTAAATTTACCAGCTTTTTCTTGAATAACCGTCTGTACGTTTTTAGCAAATTGACCCACCATGGACTGATCCAGTTGTTTTCCAACTACCTGGACGTCTTCTTCAGCTACTGTTGTAATCGCAGTCAATCCATCATTGTAACGTTTCTCAACTCCTGCCTTGCAGGCCAATAAAATGGGCGCATAGACAACACGGATTAAATCTTTTTCAAGTTTCTTTCGGCTTTCGATGATCCTCATCTTATCTTTCATATCTAAATCAAAGAAATCTTTGACTGGACTATCACCCATACTTCCTCCTCTTCTATACTATGAAACTTTATCTTGTGCAAACTCCTCTTCCAGTTGGCGTCTATCTTTCCGGTAGGATTGCCATAAATTCTCTTCCTCGATTTCGATCTGTTTTAAGGCTACTTGTGCAGCTTCTCTAGCTTCGAGATCATACTCTTCGATACAGCGATGGAGGGACTCCCATTCACAACTGCTATCAATCTCCTGCTGTTGTAAAAAGGAAGCTGCCATCGCATACTCTTCTTCCAGCATCTGGGTGAAGAGCTGCTGTTTTCTTTCCACTAGGCAACGCTTTTCATCTAGCTCCAAGCGCGCTTTTTGGAACTCTCTTTCCAAGTGATCTAGTTTCTTTTCCTTTTTTGAAAGAGTAGATGAAATTAATAAGCTAGTTGTTCCCACTGGTTCATTTCTCCTGCTATTTTTTGATCTTTTGCTTTTAAGAGCTCAATTCCTGTATTCACTTGCTCGTTTAAAGCATGAAATTCATTCGATAAGGACTGATATGCAGCCAAACGATTGTCGAACCTTTCTCTTACTTGAGTGACAACTGTTTGCCTTGTTGCACCAGCCTGTGCATAGGCCTCTTCTACTTCGGAAAGATTGAGAATGAAGCCTTTCGGAACGGTCTGTAATACTTTCTCCAAAGCTTCTAAATCTGTATCCAGTCGTGCCTTAGATTTCTGAGCTTGCTCCAGCCCTTCATCCACTACTCGAATCAGCTCATCAGAAGCCAAGCGTGCCTGCAAGGCATCGAGATAGATTTGTTCACTTGAACTCAGTCCACCACCTGTTTTTTGTAATTTATCCTTTAGGCGATAGTAAACCTTCATCCGCTCTTCAATGATTTCCTTGCGAGTGATGGCTTCCGTTCCCTTTTCAAGAACCAAATTCCCATCCTTATCATAGATATAACCATGCATCATGTGCTGCAGGCCAGTATTTATCAAATTTTTAGTTTTGAGGTGCTTGACAATCCCACTGGATTCCTTGCTTCCAGAATCCTGATAGCCCAAGCTAACCAAATCTTTATGGTCAATGTGGTTGTAAATTTTGTACTTCAGCGAATCTATACGCGCTTTTTGCTCGGGTGTTAAAATAGGATAGGCATTAGGGCCATTGTATAGATGGACAGTCCCAATATGAGAAGCTTCCTCTTCCGTCAAACAGGCAAGCGCATACTGAATATTCATAGACCCCAGAGAGTGACCGTATAGATCGATCTTGGCATTGGGGTATTTTCGGATCACCTCTTTCAAATGAGCTGCAGCATCTTTAAACTGCGGAGGCGGGAAAGTACCGTTTTCATCATTGTATTTTTTTAAAAAAGCAGCTCCCATTAAAGCAGGAAATTTAACCTGTTCTTCGGCTGTTCTTTCTGCAAAAAAGCCGACCGCATCTGATGCTTTTTCCTGTATGAAATTGCTGACAGGATTGTCCATCGCTTTTTGTATGAACCTACCTAAGGGAGTGGCCTCCGGTGGAAGATTAACAGATGTAGGAATAATTGCATCTTCAAAAGCTTCTACAGCATTGTTAAAACCATTTTTAGCCTTATCTCGCGCATAATTCTTCGCATATTCTGTTGCATACTCGCTTGCACCACCAGGGTTCAAAATATTGGAAGCTGCTGGCAAATCTGTCCCTACCCAATCTGTAAATGTATCATGGAGTAATTTTTGTGTACTTATTTCAGTTTCAGATCCCTTCATCAAAACTGTCACATCATGGATTTGGGCGCGATCTTCATCAGAAGCAGAATAGGGGACTGGATCTTGTTCAACCCCCTTGCCACTATCCGTTAGTACAAAGACCTGTTCTTCATTGCCATTTACACTATCATAGATGTGAGCTAAGTTACCAATATAATCATCTCCATCGTTAATAGAATAATCTTGACCCATTTCTAACGGTTGATATTCCAATAAGGATGTTTTCTGATGTTGAAGATCCGAAAAATTAGAATTAATGACCATCACTTTCTCCTCTTATTAGTCTCGTTAACTTTTTTGGCATCCCAGACGCTGCAACGGTATATTCCCCAGAATCTTCCTCTTGAACTGTCATATTGATTATTAATGTATCATCATTGTTAATGACTACCTCTAGAATCAGTCCTCCCATTGGGTTATATTTTAATTTGTCTTTTAAAATCCTATAAGTCTTTATTTTCCCATTTGGAGTTAATGCCTCTGGATCCTGTTTTTTTAAATATTTTTCAATCGCCACTTTCATTTGCTTACTCTCTGCGATTTGAATCATTTCTTGTTTTTTTGCAGATTGTCCATTAAAAAAGCTACAGCCTCCTAAGCTCAGGCTAAATACTACCATTATCAACACAATAAATTTACTTTTTTTCATTTCTTCCCGTTTCTTTTTCTAGTTTTCTTAAAATTTATTATACAAAATTCCATCAACGTCTGAAATGTTACTTTTGTTAAAAAACATTGCCAAAAGGTTACAAGCACTAACTATTGATGTAACATACCAGCTTTGATTCAGAAAATGTTTCTGGTTACCTATTTTAATTGTTGGTTAATAAATCACTTAACTCCTCTGTTTTCCCAAAATAGGTCTCTTCATATTTCCCTGTAGTAGCATCTTCTTGTATAGTTGTGCTCAAAACTAACTTATCATCATTATTTATGACTATTTTTACTAATAGTCCTCCCATTGGATTATAATCTAAATCATCTTTAGAAATTTTATACGTTTTAATTTTTCCTTCTGGTGTAAGTGCTTTTGGATCTAATTTTTTTAACATATTCTCAATCGCCACTTTCATCTTCTTGCTCTCTGCGATCTGAATCATTTCTTGTTTCTTTGTAGCTTGTCCGGTAATAAGACTGCATCCTCCTAGAAATAGCCCTGACAGAATCATGATTACGGTCATACTGTATCTTTTTTTCATTCTCTTGCAATTCCTTATTTATCGTTTACTAATTTCTTGGATAATTCCCCTGAAATGACTACTCCATTCTGTTCCATATGACCATCAGACTCTTGGGTTAAGGTTGTCGTAATGGTTAAATTCTCATCCTCATTAACCATCATTTCTATCGTCAAACCTCCCATGGGATGAGATCTCAGCCGGTGGATATTAATTTTATATGACTTCACAATCCCCTCCGCTGTCAAGGCATTGGGATCTTCTTGTCTCAATATATTTTCGAGAACTCTTTTTGATTGCTTACTCTCTGCAATCTCTAGCATTTCTCTTCGTTGCTCTGATCGTCCGGTAGTAAGACTACATCCTCCTAGGCACAAAGTGGTTAGCAATAACCATAACGTCCCTATTATTTTAGTTCTCATATTTTCCTTTGATGCTTCCATGAATGACTCCACTATGAATTTATTTCCCAGTCTCTTCTGCTTTACTTAACAGATCATCTAATTTTGCTGAAATACCGTAACTACCTGCTTCGAACTGTCCTGAATCTTCCATTTGAATAGTCGTATCGATCGTTAACTTTTTATCGCCATTGATCACGAGATAAACATTCATCCCTCCCATTGGATTGTATTCCAATTCACCTTTTATCAGGGTATAGGAGTGAATGACTCCTTCTGAAGTGAAAGCTTTCGGATCGATACTGATTAACAAGTGTCTTATCGCTCGCTCCATTTTCGTGCTTTCTGCAATCTGAATCATTTCTCTTCTCTCAGCAGCTTTATCCGTAAAAAGACTGCAACCTCCTAGAAACAAAGTCAGTAAGAATAGTAGTACAAATCGTTGTTTTTTATCAGTCATATTTCCCTCTCACTTATATTATTCGTAATGATTTTTAAAAAATGAGCTAATTTTTAAATTTTTTCCAGAATCCAAAAAACACACCCTTACTAGGTGTGCCTCTTGTTAAATCATGTATTCGACACTATAAGTGGCGTCGGATAAAATCCGTGAAAGGAATTGTTTGGTTCGCTCTTCCTTTGGACTGTTGAAGAATTCATGGGGCTCATTTTCTTCAATGATATGCCCGCCATCCATAAAGATGACATGATTAGCCACATCACGCGCAAAGCTCATCTCATGCGTTACGACAACCATGGTCACTCCTTCTTGGGCTAGCTGTTTCATGACATCTAAGACATCCCCAACCAACTCTGGGTCCAGTGCTGAAGTCGGCTCGTCCAGCAAGATCACATCTGGTTTCACTGCAATGGCACGTGCGATTCCGATCCGTTGCTGCTGACCACCTGATAATTGAGAAGGATAGTAATCCTTATAAGCGAGGAGACCAACTTTTTCAAGGGCGGATTCCGCCCGTCGGATGGCTTCTTCTTTTGGAATCTTACGAGCTACAACCAGGCCTTCTAAGATATTTTCAAGAGCTGTTTTGTTGGCAAAGAGATTATAATGCTGGAAGACAAAGGCTGTCTTTTGGCGGATTTCTAGAATCTCTTTTTTGCTAAGTTTTGAGAGGTCATATTCTTTTCCACCTAGGGTTAGGTGGCCTGTGTCTGCCTTTTCCAAGTGGTTGAGGCAACGAAGGAAAGTTGTTTTTCCTGATCCAGATGGGCCCAAAATGACGACAACGTCCCCTTGATTAACCTTGAGATTGACATCTACCAGGACCTGATGGTCCTTAAATTTTTTCGATACGTGTTCTACTTCTAACATCTTCTTATTTCTCCTTCTTCTAAGCGAGTGTCAGGCGTTTTTCCAAGAGGTTGAATCCCCACTGAATCACCCCACAAATGACAATATAAAGAATAAAAATCACGAGATAGGATTCAAAATATTGATAACCATAAGAGGCTTCGACCTTGGCAATGGCGGTGATATCCTTGATGGTCATGACAAAGACAAGGGAGGTTCCTTTGACCAAGTTGATAACCAAGTTACACAAATTGGGCAGGGCTGAACGCAGGGCTTGGGGAAAAACAATGCGGATATAGGCTTGGCGATTGGTCAAACCAATGGCTTGCGCTGCTTCTAGCTGGCCCTTATCCACGGTCAGGATGGCTGAGCGTAGAATTTCAGCCAGACTCCCTGTAGTCATCAAGCTAAAGATGATAAAGGCATAGTAAATGGGATTGATCTCAAAGACATTAAAGTGACTGCCAATACTCTTAAAAAAGCTATTCAAGAGGCTGGGAAAGAGACTATAAAAGAAGAGAATCAAGAGAATCGGAGGCGTCGCGCGAATAAAAGCCAAGTAAACCACTGAGAAACTGCGAACCCCTTTGACCTTATAGATCTGACCGAGCGCCAAAAAGAGGGCTGGAAAAAAACTCAAGAGAATCGACACGACCATGATCAGAAGGGTCACTGGAACACCACCCAAGGTGGCTAGAAATGTTTTACTAATAAAATTGAAATCCATAAGCTACCTTTCTGTTACACTGAGTCGTTTCTCAAGGAGTTGAGCGGAGAGGGAGATCACAAGGGCAATTGCCCAGTAGATCACTGCTACGGCTGTATACGTTTCGAGGGAATAATTCCCAAGATTGCGACTGATCAAGTTGTTTCCTGCTCCCATGATATCGATAAAGCCAATAGTATAAGCCAAAGCGGCATCGCGCATGAGGTTTAAGATGGCAGTCGTCATATTTGGAAGAGCCACACGAAAGGCTTGGGGAAGGACAATCCGCCAAATGGTTTGAGCCGGCGTCAAGCCGATACTCAAGCCCGCTTCCATCTGACCTTTTGGAATGGCCAAATAGGCTGCCTTGAAAACCTCAGAGATCATCGCGGCAAAGAGAAGAAACATGGCAACAAGGACAAAGACAAACTTGGACCAGTGGTCAATGTCAATGCCCAACCACCAGTTCAAAAATTGGGGAAGTCCATAAAAGACCAAAAAGAGCAAGACAATCGGAGGAGTACAACGCAAAATAAAGACATAGCCTTTTGCCAGACCTGCTCCTACCTTATCTTCTGATACTTGTGCCCAGGTCAAAACCAAGCCAAATGCAGAACCGAGAACCGTCGTTAAAACCATCAAAGCTAGGGTCGCTGGTAGGGCTTGGACCAAGGTTGGAAGAAATGACCAGACCTTGGAAATGTCGTATGAGACCATGTTTCTTTTCCTTTCTGTATCCATATAGAAATAAGGAAGCTGGGGCTATGCGCACCCAGTTCCATCTTATTTCTCTTTATCTACATAACTGAAGACATCTTCACCGAAATATTTTTTCGACAATTTAGCAAGTGTCCCATCTTTTTCCAATTCTTTGATGGCCTTGCTGTATGCTTCCGCAAATTTTTCGTTTTTCTTATCCTTATGGATCAATGGGTAAGTTGGAATTCCTTTGTAGGCAAACCAGCTCAGTTTGTCCGCATATTGGTGGTAAGAACCATCTTTATCTGTGACAGCTTTTTCAAAGGAAAGTTTGATATCAAAGAAGGCATCGTAACGTCCTTCAAGAACCCAAGCATAGGCATCTGCGACTTTGAAAGATTCCGCAGCTGTTAATTCGATTTGTTGGTCCTTATGCTTTTCATTGTATTCTTTAATAACATTCCATTGTGCATTTTGTGGTGAAATTGGAACCAATTTTCCTTTTTCTTTAGCGAAGTCATCGATGTTCTTGTATTTATTCGCATCTTCTTTCCGGACGGTAAATCCGATGATACTTGCTCCGATTGGTTCTTTTGGAATGATAAATTTCTTGGCACGTTCTTCGGTATACCAAGCTCCTTTGGTTCCGATATCGTATTTACCAGATTCTAGACCAATCAAGAGATCGTCATCACTTGTTCCGGTGTACTCAAACTTGTAGTCTGGTAGTTTTTCGTCAATGGCTTTGAGAACGGCTACTTCATAGCCATCTGACTCTCCTTTTTCATCAACGAAATCATACGGTACATAGTTTTGAGTGTGGGCTACTTTCAAGGTTGTCACCTTGTTCGATCCTGTTGAGCCTCTGCTGTCGTTTGCATGGTTCAAGCTCCGTCCAAGAATGGTTGCACCTGCAATGGCAAGCACTGCCACCCCACCGATAATCCATGTTTTTTTACTCATACTCTGTTCTCCCTCTTTCTATTTTCCTTATTCTGCTGCAGCTTCACGAACCCATTCGATTCGTTCTTCATCAATGTCACTTGGAATCGTACAATCGGCACCAATGACCAAACCTGTGGTTCCTGTTTCTGCGATGATGCGTTTGGTTTCTGCTTGGATCGCAGCCTTATCTCCTGTGTAAAGAAGACCATTTTTGCCATTTTCAAAACCACCAAGAACCGTGCGTCCACCGAAGATTTCGCGTCCTTCTGCTAGGCTGATGCCTTCTGGTCCAACTGCCCAGTTAATGACTTGGGCTGGGTAGCCTGTGAAGAGATGGATATCATTGCGAGCTCCTTCGTAGCCACAGATATGAAGGATATTTACGCCACCGGCTTCATTGGCTGCCTCTAAGACATGGAGTTCACTCGGTGCAATAATGTTTTTATAGACTTCTTGTGTAACCCGCGCATCTTGGATGCTTTGAACACTGAGGTAGATCCCGTCTGCCCCTGCTTCTTTGATGATTCGTTGGCTCAAACTTGCAATATCTTGGCCAATCGTATCCAATACTTTTTTAAGAGTTGCTGCATCTTGATCGATAAAGTTTGCGATCAAGTCATCTCCTCCCGAAACTTCTCCGACCAACCATTTGAAGTAGGTCACTGGAGCAAAGATATTGTAGATAGCCACAATGTCTTCTTCAAAACCAGCACGGATTTTTTTAACGAGCTCTACTTGCTCTGTGATCCATGGATGATCGGCTCCAAGCGGTTCAATCCCTGCTAAATCTGAGATGTTTTCAAGGCCTTTGTGAATAGCTGGATTTGGATAAGCAAAGTAACCATCGCTCATAAGTTTGACAAAGTCTGGTTTGACCTTGTGAAGAAAGTTTTTATGGCCATTGAGATTTTTTTCAATAATTTCCGGATTGGAAAATCCTTTCAACCATTCTTCTTCTGTTGTAAAATGATGCCAAAATCCAACTGGCACACGGTCAACTGCTTCTCCTTTAAAAGCTTTTAAGACTAATTCTCTTTTTGATGACATGTTCTTACCTCGTTCTAATCTTTTCTTGTTTGTTATCTTATCACTTCGATAATTGTTTGACTAATATATATTTTTTATCAAGCTCTTCATCTTTTTTTATCACTGATCTTCAAGGAGTAGAATTCCTGCTAGGTCAGATGGGCGGATGAGGGAGAAACTATGAGCTGGAATCTTCTCCAGTCTTGCCATATCTGGATCTTTTTTTGCTTTCCCCTGACTGCTTGCTAGAGCTACTTTACTGAGCCCTAGAAGCAAAAACAAAACGGTTACCAGGATACACCATACATTGATCTTTTTCATCTCCCTCTCCTTTCTTCTTACAATACAGCTGCTTGACGTACCCAATCTAAGCGTTCCAATTGGAAATCATCTGGCACGGTACAGTCTGCTCCAAGAATCAAACCACGGCTTCCGGCTTCAGCCACCAAGCGACGCGTTTCTTGCTCAATAGCTTCTCGTTCTCCTTGGTAGAGCAAACCTTTCTTGCCGTTGACAAAGCCACCCAAAACGGCACGATCGCCGAAAAGTTTACGACCTGCGGCTAGGCTAAGGCCTTCATGATGGGTCGCCCAGTTAATGACTTGAGCTGGATAATCCTTGAAGAGCTCCACTTCATTGCTAGCCCCTTCAAAACCACAGATATGAAGGATATTGATACCTCCAGCTTCATTGGCCGCTTCTAGGACAGCGATATTGCTCGGTTCAATGATCTTGCGGTATTCTTCATCTGTCACTCGCTCATCTTGGACCTGCTGGGTTGAGAAGTAAATCCCTTCAACACCTGCTTCTTGGATCAAGCGGCGACTTAAAGTAGCGATGTCTCCTGCAATCACGTCAAGGACATGAGCTAAAGTTTCTGGATCCTCCTTGATAAAGTCTGTAATCACTTGGTCTCCACGGGATTGATCCGTACGGAACCAGCGTTTCAAATAAGAAATAGGCGAGAAGATATTGTAGAAAGAAGCAATCTCTTCATGGAAATGAGAACGAATCTCCTTGACCACTTCAATTTGTTTTTCAATCCAAGGATGATGCTCCCCGATGGGCTGAATATCCTTCAATTCTTTGATTGATGTGATCTCTTTCGAATAAAGTGCACTCGGATAGCGGAAAAAGCCATCGCTCATGATCTTGACAAAATCAGGTGAAATCTCTTCTACATAGTGTTGGTGTCCTTTAATACTTTTTTCAACTACAGCCGGATTGTCTAGCCCCAATTCTTTTTCTTCTTGGGTCACATAATGGAGCCAAAATCCTACAGGGATTCGCTCTACTGCTTCGCCTCGAATGGCACGAAGAACCAATTCTTTTTTACTCATACTGTACATCCTCCTCAATATTTCTCCAACAGAAAGATTGACTGCTTCCCTTCTGGAATTTGTAACCATGATATCACCTCGAAAAGTAGCTGACTAATATATTTTCCCTATCAAGGCCTTAAAATTTCTTTATTAAGAAAGGTATCAAAAAAACGCAAGTCCTTGAAAATAGGGACTTGCGGGTATCTTTCTTTATTGTTTCATTTTAGAAGAAAAGGACCGCTTTGATCTTTTCTTGACCTGGTTATAGCAAAAAACTATACCCCTTCTTTTAAAGGAAAAAATAGCATATGTTGAGGCGAAGAAACCTTTCATAACAGCATTTTTTCTCCTTTGTTCTTTTCACCGATTCCTAGACACCTTCTCCTCTTTCTTGTCAGGCAAGATTGAAAGGAGTATAATTTTTATAGAATAATTTTAAGGAGTGTACGGTTTATGAAAACAACAAAAACCACCTTTACCATCGTTTCTGCTCTTGCTTCTGTCATTTTACTGACGAGTTGTGGAAGCAACACCAACAAAACGCAAGAGACAAAAGCAAGCAGCACTAAAAATCAGGTGACGATGACCTATGATCAACAGCGCTCACAAGAAAATACCATGTCTGTCCTTTGGTACCAAAAGGCAGCTGAAACTAAGGCTTTGTATTTACAAGGCTACAATGTCGCTACTGACCGTTTGAAAGAGATCCTCCAAACTCCTTCTGATAAGCCTTATTCCATCGTCTTGGATTTGGACGAAACTGTTTTAGACAACAGCCCTTACCAAGTTCAAAACGTCAAAGATGGTACGGCCTTCAATCCTAAAGATTGGGATGTTTGGGTGAAAAAAGCAGCCGCAAAAGCGGTGCCAGGTGCCAAAGATTTTCTTCAATATGCGGATCAAAACGGGGTTCAAATCTACTACATTTCTGACCGTACAACCTCTCAAGTAGATGATACCATCAAAAACCTTGAAAAAGAAGGCATTCCTGTTCAAGGACGTGACCACCTCATGTTCTTAGAAGATGGCGTCAAATCAAAAGAAGGCCGTCGCCAAGCTGTACAAGAAAAGACCAACCTTGTCTTGCTCTTCGGGGACAACCTGGTCGACTTTGCAGACTTCTCTAAGACCTCTGAAGCTGATCGCGACAAGAAATTGGACGAATTGCAAAAAGAATTTGGTGAAAAATTCATCATCTTCCCAAATCCAATGTACGGATCATGGGAATCAGCTGTTTACCAAGGTAAAAAACTAGACGCCAAGGGACAAACAGAAGAACGCCTCAAAGCCTTGCAAGGTTTTGACAAATAAAACAAATATCCTCGTTAGGAAAAACCTAACGAGGATGTTTTTTCTATATAGACAAGTTTATTCAACGGTTACAGACTTAGCAAGGTTCCGTGGTTTGTCGACATCGAGCCCACGATGAAGGGTTGCAAAGTAGGCAATCAATTGGGTTGGCACCACCATTGAGATTGGAGAGAGGTAAGGGTGAACCGCTGTCAAGACCAAATCATCTGTCTCTTTAGCGACATTTTCTTCTGCAATGGTTAAAACATGAGCCCCACGTGCTGCCACTTCTTGGATGTTTCCACGTGTGTGGCTGGCTAAGACTGGGTCAGACAAGAGGGCGATGACCGGTGTACCCTCTTCGATCAGAGCGATGGTCCCGTGTTTCAACTCACCCGCAGCGAAGCCTTCACATTGGATGTAAGAAATTTCTTTTAGTTTCAGACTGGCTTCCATAGCAACATAGTAATCTTGGCCACGTCCAATATAGAAAGCATTGCGGGTTGTTTCCAACAAGCCACGAACTTTTTCGTCGATCACTTCTTTTTCTGAAAGGGTTGATTCGATCGATTGGGCAACGATAGACAATTCGTGCACCAAATCAAAGGCTTTGGCCTTCTCATTGCCATTGGCTTCCCCAACAGCTTTAGCCAGAAAGGCAAGGGCTGCGATTTGAGCCGTATAAGCCTTAGAAGAAGCTACCGCAATTTCAGGACCAGCATGGAGCAACATAGTCATGTCTGCTTCACGTGAAAGAGTTGAACCTGGGACATTGGTCACTGTCAAGCTTGGGATGCCCATTTCATTAGCTTTGACCAATACTTGGCGGCTATCGGCTGTTTCACCAGATTGGCTGATAAAGATGAAGAGTGGTTTCTTGCTGAGAAGTGGCATACCATACCCCCACTCAGATGAAATACCGAGTTCTACTGGGGTATCCGTCAACTCTTCCAACATTTTTTTAGACGCAAATCCAGCATGGTAAGAGGTACCAGCCGCAAGGATATAGATGCGGTCTGCTTCTTGAACAGCCTTGATAATAGCTGGGTCTACTACTACTTGACCAGATTCATCTGTATAGGCTTGGATCAACTTACGCATGACAGTTGGTTGCTCATCGATTTCCTTGAGCATGTAGTATGGGTAAGTCCCTTTTCCAATATCAGAAAGGTCGAGTTCAGCCGTGTAGCTAGCCCGTTCTTTGACGTTGCCATCATAGTCTTGCACTTCAACGCTGTCAGCCTTGACAATGACCAACTCTTGGTCATGGATTTCCATGTATTGGTTGGTTTCACGAATCATGGCCATGGCATCAGAGCAGACCATATTGTAACCATCGCCAAGACCGATCAAGAGTGGTGATTTATTTTTTGCCACATAGATCGTGCTTGGATCTTCCGCATCCATCAAAGCAAAAGCATAGGCCCCACGGATGATGTGGAGGGCTTTTTTGAAGGCTTCGAGCGTAGATAAGCCATCTTCTTCAGCAAATTTTCCGATCAAGTGGGCAGCGATTTCTGTATCTGTTTGCCCCTTGAAATGGTGACCTGCTAGGTATTCTTCCTTGATTTCAAGATAGTTTTCAATGACCCCATTGTGGACCAAAACAAAGCGACCTGTTTCAGAGCGGTGTGGGTGGGCATTGTCCTCAGTTGGTTTTCCATGAGTGGCCCAACGGGTATGTCCAATCCCAGCTGTTCCTTCGACACCTTCTGCCTTAGATGACAATTCTGCAATGCGACCAACTGCCTTTACCAATTGGCTCTTGCCTTCACTAGCTAGGAAAACACCCGCAGAGTCATAGCCTCGGTATTCGAGTTTTTCAAGTCCTTGAATCAAAATATCAGTAGCATTTGTATTTCCTACAACACCAACGATTCCGCACATAGTTTTTACGATATAGCCTTGCTATACTTTCCCCTTTACTTAGTCAAACGACCCATGGTCGATTTCTCAGTTACTTTAAAATTGGTCTAGTCTAATTTGACCAAAAAGCAACCAGTGGAGTCAGTATACAATGCTTCTTCCAGTTTGTCAACTAGGAAATTCAAGAAAATTGGTCTAGTTAAGGGAGGGTTAAGAAAAACCTATCAACATCTTGGTTGATAGGTTGCTTTTTCTACTCTTCAAATCCATTCTGCTGGCTCAACTCACGGAACCAATGGCCGGATTTTTTGAGGGTACGTTTTTGACTCCCAAGATCCAATTCAACTAAACCATAGCGGTTCTTGTAGCCATTGAGCCAAGACCAGCAGTCAATAAAGGTCCAGATCAAATATCCTTTACAGTTGGCACCATCTTGAATAGCCCGGTGGAGCTCACGAAGATGGTCTTTGACAAAGTCAATCCGGTAGTCGTCTTGGATCACGCCATCCTTGCGGAATTTTTCCTCTCCTTCAACCCCCATCCCATTTTCTGTCAGGATCCATTCGATATTGCCATAGTTTTCCTTGATGTTTTGGGCAATGTCATACAAGCCTTGCTCATAGATTTCCCAACCACGGTGGGGATTGATCTTGCGCCCTGGCATAACATAAGGTTCATAAAATTGTTCAAAGAGTAGGGGAGATGCTAGATTTGGAGCATAACGAGGAGCCGCCACACGGAGTGGTTGGTAATAGTTAACTCCTAGGTAATCCACCGTATTTTCCTCAATCAAGCGCAATTCAAAGGGATCATAATCCGGTAAGAGATCGCGCTCCCGTAGGATCTCCACTAATTCTTCAGGATAATGACCAAGAACAGATGGATCTAAGAAAGATTTGGCTTGAAAGAGCTCGGCAATACGCGCAGCTTTCACATCTTCTGGATGCTGGCTCCGAGGATAGGCTGGTGTCAAATTGAGCACAATCCCGATACGATAGTTAGGATCCACCTCGTGACAGGCCTTAACCGCTAGAGAGCTTGCTAACTGGGTGTGGTAGGCTACTTTTACTGCTGCTGCTGCGTCTACCTTATGAGGAAAATGGGCATCATAAAAATAACCAAACTCCACAGGGACAATGGGTTCATTAAAGGTGATCCACTGATCGACCAGATCCCCATAGGTCTTGAAACAGAAACGCGCATATTCTTGGTAAGCATAGGCAGTTTCTTTATTTTCCCAACCATCCCCTTGCTCTTGAAGAGCCATCGGTAAATCAAAATGATAGAGGTTGACCAAGAGGTGAATCCCTTTCTCCTTTATCTTTTCAAAGACACGACGGTAGAAATCAACGCCTGCTTGATTGATCTCTCCTCGTCCTTCTGGGAAAATACGTGACCACTGAATAGAGGTCCGAAAGGCCGTGTGGCCAGTTTCTAACAAGAGGTCCAAATCTTCTTCCCAGTGTTCATAAAAAGTCGATGTTTTCTCTGGTCCTTGCCCTTGATAAAAGCGGTTGGGCTCGATCTTATACCAGTAATCCCAGAGATTGTCTCCCTTTCCATCCTGGGCGAAACGCCCTTCTGTTTGAGGGCCCGAGGTCGAACTCCCCCATAAAAAATCCTTTGGAAATTGATACATGTCCTAATCCTCCTCATTCTACTAGCTCTATTGTAGCGCATCCTCCTCCAAAACCTAGTCACAATTTACAGTCTTTCTTACGCAGATTAAAGAAAAAGCCCCTTAGGAAAAATTCCTAAGGAAGCTGGTCCTCTTTACAATTGAGTCACGACATATTCAAAGAGCTTGCGATCTGCTGGGCTCTTGTCAAAACGCAATTCCGGATGCCACTGAACGCCGAGGAAACGACTCTCATCTGTGGATTGAACGGCTTCTATGATGTCATCTTTAGGATCCCGCGCGATCACTTCTAAACCATCTGCCAAGTCTTTAATACTTTGATGATGGAAAGAATTGATGCGACTGGTCTTACCATAGATCTCTTGCAGGATCGTCTGATCCTTGGTCACCAACTCTTGGCTGGTGTACTGACCTGGATTGTCCTGCCAGTGGTGTTCAATGTCTTGATACAGAGTTCCCCCTAGAGCGACATTATAGAGCTGGGTCCCACGGCAGACGGTAAAGATCGCTTTTTTAGCCGCACGCGCTTCTTCAATCAAAGCCAACTCAAAGAGATCGCGTTTCAAGAGGTAGTCATCACTGTCGATGGTGATTTCTTCTCCGTAAAACTTGGGCAAGACATTTTGTCCACCGGTAATGATGAGCTTATCAATCATCGATATGTAGTCTTTGGCCAAGGCTGCATCTCCAATCGGCAAGATCAAGGGAATCCCTCCTGCTTCTTTGACCGCTTCGACAAAACCAGTCGCCGCATAACTCATGTTCGCGTCTGGATCATCCGGGAAGGGTCTTTCATTTCCTGTAATTCCAATCACTGGTCTTATTTTCATACTTGTTTCCATATACTTTCATTCGTTTTCAAGGCTTATTGTAACACAATTTTAAGCTAGACTCAATGGAGAGTTTTTGAAGAGAAGGTCTCTCCCTCTATAACAAAAGCTTGCTGAAAGGGGTTAAAATTGCTTTCTATCAAAAAATCCTCAAGTGCGAAGACTTGAGAATTGTTTGTTAATTTTTAATAAACCCTTCTTTTACCAAAAAGTCACGCGCCACTTGAGCAGCAGACTTGCCTTCTACTCCGACTTGGTAGTTCATCTGGCTCATTTGCTCTGCTGTGATTTTACCAGCTAACTGATTGAGAACAGCTTCCAATTCAGGGTGTTTCTTAAGAAGAGCTTCTTTCATGAGGGGAGCCCCTTGATAAGGTGGGAAGAGTTGCTTGTCATCTTCAAGGACCACCAGGTCATAACGAGCCAGCTCGGCATCTGTTGAGTAGGCATCCGTTATTTGAATATCCCCAGACTGGATCGCCTGGTAGCGAAGGGCTGGCTCCATGGTGGAGACTTGTAAGTTGAGACCATAGATCTTCTGCAAGCCTTTGTTTCCGTCCTCTCGGTCGTTAAACTCAAGCGTAAAGCCTGCCCTGAGTTGTCCTTCCACCTTTTTCAAATCTGAAATAGTCTTGAGTCCATACTCTTGGGCAATCTTTTTAGGGACTGCAACAGCATAGGTATTTTGATAAGCCATAGGTTTGAGCAAGGCCAGGTCGTCTTGTCGTTTGATCCCATCTCGGGCAGCTTTGTAGACTGTTTCTGGATCATGACTGACTTGTGGTGCTGGCTTGAGGAGACTTTCGGTCACCGTACCTGTAAACTCTGGATAGATAGCGATATCCCCTTTTTTCAGGGCTTCATAGAGGAAGGTGGTCTTGCCAAAATTCGGTTTGACAGTCACTGTCATGTCCGTATTTTCCTCGATCAAGATCTTATACATATTGGCGAGAATTTCAGGTTCAGGACCCAACTTCCCAGCAATGACCAGATTTTCTTTTTTCGGTTTGGGAAGTAGACTTGGTGTATAGCTAGCTCCCAATCCCAGGATCATGACCGCAAAGGCCGCAAAGATGGTCCGCAATTTGGCCTTTTCCATCCATTTGAGAAGAAGGTTAAAGGCGATGGCTAAGAAGGCAGAAGACAGGGCACCGATCAAAATCAAACTGGCATTATTGCGGTCAATCCCCAGAAGGATAAAGGAACCGAGTCCCCCTGCTCCAATCAAGGCAGCTAGGGTAGCCGTCCCGATAATCATCACAGCTGCTGTCCGAATCCCAGACATGATAACGGGCATGGCCAAGGGAATCTCGAACTTCTTCAAGCGCTCCCACTTGGTCATCCCAAAGGCGATTCCTGCTTCTTCAAGGCTTGGATCAATCCCCTGTAAACCGGTGATGGTATTTTGAAGGATGGGGAAAATGGCATAGATGACAAGAGCTGTTAAGGCCGGAAGCGTTCCGATTCCCATGATGGGTATGAAGAGGCCGAGAAGGGCCATGGAAGGAATGGTCTGGAAGATCCCAGCTAGCTGTAAAACCCAGTTGCTTGTTCTTTTGTGGATACTCAAATAAATAGCTAGAGGAACAGCCAGAAAAATCGCAAGGAGCAAGGTCAGTAATGACAGTTGCAAATGTTGCCCCAGTGCAGCGAGCCAGTCCCCAAAGCGTTCTTGAAAGGTTGCAAGTAGTTTAGACATGGTGAGCACCTCCAAATAGATCTGCAACAAAGTCGTTGGCTGGCTGGTCTAAAATGGACTCAGAATCCGCCACTTGTACAATCTCTCCTTCTTGCAACACTGCAATTCGATCCCCTAATTTTAAGGCCTCGTCCGTATCGTGGGTCACAAAAATAGTGGTCATACCGAACTCCTTGTGCAAGTCTTTGGTGAGAGCTTGCAACTGCTTACGGGAGATGGCATCCAAGGCCGAAAAAGGTTCGTCCATCAATAGAATCTTTGGTTCCCCAATGATAGCTCGCACAATGCCAATCCGTTGTTGCTCTCCACCAGATAACTCGCTTGGTAACCGATGAGCATAGTCTGCCGCAGGAAGCCCCACCTTGGCCAAGAGTTCTTCTGTTTTCGAAGCGATTTGCTCCTTGCTCCAGCCCTTCATCTCAGGAATGAGAGCAATATTTTCCGCAACGGTCAAGTTTGGAAATAGGGCAATGGCTTGAAGGACATAGCCAGTACTGAGACGTAACTCCCGTTCATCATAGTCCTTGATACGTTTCCCATCCATATAGATATTGCCATCAGTCGGCTCCAAGAGACGGTTGACCAGCTTGATCATGGTGGTTTTTCCAGATCCTGAAGGTCCCACAAGAACCATAAATTCTCCATTTTCAATGCGGAGGTTGACATCTTTTAAAATGTTTTTATCCGTGTAGCGTAGGACTACATGTTTGTATTCAATCATATTTTTCCTCAATAAGTTTTCTGTCTCTAAAAATATCCAATAAGCTACTTGCTGGATGCCCTAGGACTTTTTCGACATCTGTAGAAACCCCAGCTTGTTCTCCAGCTTTAATCGCTGTATAGGTGCTGACCCAGGCATCGTACTCCCATGTTTGTGCTGGCCATTTTTTCCGTGACTCATAGGCTTCTTCTACTGATTCATCCACATACGCGATGGTCTTACCGGTCTCTTCTGAGAGAAGCGCTACGATCTCTTCCATGGAAAGTTCCTCTGGTCCTGTTAGATTCAAGGTTTGATTTTCCCATTTCTTAGCATGTAAAAGAATCTCTGCTGCAACACTAGATGTGTCCTTACGGGCAACTGCTGAAACCTTCCCACTTCCTGCTGGACCACGAATCTCTCCATTTTCAAGAGCAATATCTATCAAGAAGTCCAAGTAAAAATTATCTCTCAAAAATGTATAGGTGAATCCTAACTCCTTGATATAGACTTCCGTCTGGGCATGATCTCGAGACAAGGTAAAGGTTGCTTTTTCATCTGCTCCGTAAAAGGAGGTATAGACGATATGCTGCACCCCCGCTAGCTTTGCGGCATTTAAAAAACTCGTGTGTTCCTCAACACGCTCTGGATTTTCCCGAGCAGAGACCATCAATAAGACATCGATACCCTTTAAGGCCTCAACCCCCTCTGGAGTATTGGCATACACCATCTTACGAATTTCCGCTGACGCGTAGACTGTTGCCCGCTCTGGGCTTCTTGCCAGATGGATAGAAGCAATTCCTTTTTTATCGACAAGATCAGCCACATAAGAGCCTAATTTCCCTGTTACACCTGCTATTCCAATCATAAGCATTTTCCCCTCTACTACAGTTCACTCTCTTTAGCTTTTAGATTTGTGATAATACGCTCTTGATAGGCTTCAAATTCTCGGATTTCTTGATCCGAAAAGCCTTGGTAAAAAATCTCTCCCAACTCTTTACTAACGCGGTCACCGATTTCTTTTTGCGCCCAACCGAGGTCTGTCAAAGAAATATATTTTTTCCTTTTATCCTGTGTGCAAGGTTGAATCGTAACCAAGCCTTGTTCTTCCAATTTCTTAACCATACTGGTCAATGTATTATTGGCTAGACCCGTCGCAAGAGCGATATCTGTCGCAGTAGCGCACTCCAACTCTTGCTTCCACAAAATCGTTAAAATTTTCCCTTGTTCACTTCGGTATAGGGCATCTGGTTCCTTGCTCAGCAGTTTTTGAAAGATACGCCCATTTAACAAGCGTATCTGTAAAGCTTGGTGGCCCCCTTGCATCTTGTCCATTTTGTCTCCTTTTTATTTCGATATCGAAACATCACAGTCATTGTATCACTGCTCGTTACATCTGTCAACTATTTCGATATGGAACCAATAATTTTATCTAAATTCACCTTAAAAAGCCTTTCTAGCCCTTCAAACTAGTTTCTTCTCCCTCTTTCTAGCAAGTGTAACAAATGTTGGACTCGTTTTGCAACGACACCTGATTTTATAATGTGGTAATCTGTTAACGAAATTAAATCATACTAATGGAGAATTTGTTATGCATATACCAGATAATTACCTTAGTCCTGCAAGTTGTGCAGTTTTAGCGGTTGCTGCTGCGCCTGTTATTGTCTTATCCATCAAAAAAGTCAAGGTCCAATTAAAAGAAAATAAAGAGCTAGCGCCGATGCTTGGGATTGCTGCTTCTTTGTCCTTCTTATTGATGATGTTTAATGTTCCTGTTCCTGGTGGAACGACCGCTCACGCTGTCGGAGGGACCCTTCTTGCCATTCTCATAGGTCCCTATGCGGCCTCTCTAGCGCTGACAGTTGCCTTACTCCTACAGGCCTTCTTATTTGGTGACGGAGGGATTCTCGCTCTTGGGGCCAATATTTTCAACATGGCCATTGTGATGCCTTTTGTTGGCTATGCTATTTATAACTTGTTCCGCAAGCACCATCAGGAAACGCTTGGCGTTATTATCGGTTCTTTTCTTTCGATCAATGCTGCTGCCTTCTTAGCTGGTGTTGAATTGGGCTTGCAACCCCTCATCGCGTCAGAAGCTGGTCAGCCACTCTATAATCCTTATGGATTGAGTATCACGGTGCCTGCTATGTTGGGTGCTCACCTCCTTGTCGCAGGTTGGGTCGAAGCCTTCTTCACCTTTGTGATTTACCGTTTTGTCAAACAAGTTGCTCCTACAGAGTTGTACACACCAAGTTCAGTCAATACAACTTCATTCGTTAAAAAAATTCGCTGGGTGCTCCTTGCTTTGATCGTCCTCAGCCCACTTGGACTTCTCGCAGATGGGACAGCCTTTGGTGAATGGTCTGCTGAAGAATTGGGTAGCCTGCTTCATGGCAAAGTTCCAACAGGGATCAAAAATGGATTCTCATTTGATGCCTTGTTTAGTGATTACACCATTCCTGGAACTAAAATTGCGATCGGCTATATTCTCTCAGCCGTGACAGCCGTCCTTATCTTCTATATCATCAGTAAAATCATTCGATCAATGAACGGAGAAAAAACTTCTCATGCGTAAACTCCCTGACTGGCTTCATCAAGAGCAAGCAACTCTTGAAGCATCCAAAAGCCATCACTATTTACAAATGAATCTTCAAACATTGCGCCACTTTCTTGGCAAAATGAAACAAACGACGCCCGCATTCAAGGCCAAAACTTCGTCTTGGATGCGACTCGTTTCCTTTTTAATTCTAGCCATTCTCATTACGACTGCCCACCATCCCATCCAACTGTGGTTGATTGGTATCCTTTTGTTAATGCACATTGCCATGCTTCCTGGAGAGGTCCTACTCCACCTCTTTAAGGTCCTGTTCAAGGTGCTGCTGATTTCCACAATTGTGATATTACCTAGCATCTTATTTCAAGGATTTCAAAATGGAGGGCTCTTTTTGCTACGTGCAGGGATGATTGTCCTCAATATTTCCCTCTTTCTAGCCACAACGACAAGTGTGCAACTGGTCGAGGCCCTTCGTCAGTTACGTGTTCCAAAAACCTTTGTGCAAACCATTGATATCACACTCAAATATGGCTATATCTTAGGGAAACACTTGCAACAACAGATCGAATGCGTCCAGCTGAGAACAGTTGGGCAAAAGGTGAATCTCAATCTCTTTGGCTCCCTCCTTGGTCTCTTGTACCTATCCACAAAAAACCATACAAAAGAAGTGTACGAAGCGATGATTCTTCGAGGCTACGGCATGGATACAAAGCGCAAAGAAGCCTTCCACTGGAAGAAGGAAGACGTCTTTTTCCTATTGGAATTGGCAGTTCTCACGACCTTCACGATCTTACTTGGCTAGAAAGGAAAGTATATAATTCGCATTCAAGATGGAAATTACCACTACACCGAGGAGACTGGAATCCATGATATTCAACTCCAGATCCAAAAGGGGGAAACCGTTGGCCTGATGGGTCCAAACGGAGCGGGAAAATCTACCCTTTTTAAAATTCTGGTTGGACTCTTGCCCCTCTCTTCTGGTCAGTACCACTTCAAGGACTGGACCATTGACCAAGACTTCTTGAAAGATCCCCATCGTGCTGGGCAACTCTTCCAGCAGGTTGGACTCATTTTTCAGAACAGCGATACCCAATTGTTCAATACAAGTGTCTATGATGAACTGGCTTTTGGGCCACGCCAATTAGGTTTAGCCGAAACCGAAGTCCAACAACGCGTCAAGGATACGCTCGGTCTTTTAGAGATTGAACACCTGAGAGATCGCATTCCCTACCATCTTTCTGGTGGCGAAAAGAAGCTAGTCGCTATCGCCAGTGTCCTCACCATGAATCCTAGTTTCTTGCTATTTGACGAGCCTTTTAACGGCCTCTCGCCAAAATACCAGAAGCTGATTGTCACCTTGCTGCAAGAACTAAAAACAGCTGGAAAAACAATTGTGATTTCCTCCCACCATTTCGAACAAATCGCACCGATTGTCGAACGGGTCCTCCTCTTTTCTGAAGAACGCACCATCACAGGCAGCTACGATCGAGCCGATTGGGAAAATGACCCGGCCATTCAACAATCCTTCACTACATGTTAAAAAGCCTCGGTAAATTTTTTTACCGAAGTTTTTTTGATGAGAGAGACAAGCGTAATATCTATACATAAACAACTTATCAATCCAAGTTTATTTTTCCTTTTTGTGTTCCCCAAACACCGGTTTGTACTTGTAATACAAGTCCGGATGCATTAGCAGTTTCCGCATTAAGGTCGAAAACCACATTACCAGTGATGCTGTTTTCCGGATTTAACTCTGAAAGAAAGAATTTTCCTTCCTCATTAGCATACATACCAGCTACACTATCGGTTTCATACTCCGTATCACCTTTTAGCAGTTTAAAGAAATCGTTCGTAACAGTAATTGATTTCTTTCCTGAATTTTTTACTGTTACATTCAAAATCAAGTAGCTACCATTTGCTGTCTTTCCGTACTCTCCTCCAACATTTTGAGAAATAGACTTAGAATTTACAATATATTCAACATCCCCCACTTTAGTAACTTCACCAATTTTGGGAATCACTTGTGCTACAGATTTCTTCTCGGCAGACTTACTCTCTTCAGATACTGCTGTTTTCCCATTTTTATCATTAGTTGCTTGCTCAGTGGAACTGGTCGTTTGTGTTGTCGTTGAGTTACCTGTTGAATTTTTTGAAGTTATTGAACCTCCACCCTTCGTTACAGCACCATAAGCAATTAACACTACAAGCAAAATAAACCACCATTTCTTGTAGAAAGGTGTTTTTTTCACATAAACGTTCCCGTTTTCATCCTTGATTTTCTTAGACATAAGAAATCTCCTTTAAACTTTTTCTTTGATATAATTATAATGTATTTGCTCAAAAAAAAAAGCATTTTGAGGGATAAAACTAAAAATTTCTTTAAATAGTGATTTATCTCTATGAAATTATGTAAATTATTTTGTTCATTCTCTAAATGAATTCAAAAATCCCCCAGAATTTAGCTCTGGAGGATTCATTTTTTATTTCACAACAATATTAACAAGCTTATTAGGGACACTAATCACCTTCACGATTTCTTTGCCATCAATCTCTGCTTTGACTTTTTCGTCAGCCAGAGCGACTTCTTGCAATTCTTCGCGTGAAAGGTCTTTTGCGACCATGAGTTTAGCACGGACTTTTCCTTTGATTTGAACGACGATTTCAATTTCGTCTTCAACCAATTTGCTTTCGTCCCATGTTGGCCAAGCCACATAAGAGATAGACTCGCCTGTTGCTGCCACTGTTTGCCAGAGTTCTTCTGCCAAGTGAGGTGCAAATGGTGCAATCAATTGGATGAAACCTTTGGCGTAGTCCACATAGAGTTTATCTTCCTTATTGGCAGCATTGACAAAGACCATGAGTTGAGCAATGGCTGTGTTGAATTTCATAGACTCGACTTGCTCAGTAACAGATTTAACGGTTTCGTTATAAACCTTGTCTAGAGCGCCATTGTTTTCCGCAACGATTTCTTTACTTGTAATCAAACGGTAAACACGGTCAAGGAATTTACGGCTTCCTTCCAATCCTTCTTCAGACCAAGCGATGGAAGCATCGAGTGGTCCCATGAACATTTCATAGACACGAAGGGTATCCGCACCGTATTGTTCCACCACATCGTCTGGGTTCACCACGTTCTTGAGGGATTTAGACATCTTGGCTGGTGCTTGCTCCAACTCTTCCCCTGTTTCCACATGGAAGAAGGAACCGTCACGTTTTTCAACCTTGTCTGTTGCCACAAGAGCTCCACGGTGGTCACGGTAGCTAGTTCCCAAGATCATTCCTTGGTTAAAGAGTTTTTGGAAAGGTTCTTTGGTTGGAACAACACCGATATCATAGAGGAATTTGTGCCAGAAACGAGCGTAAAGCAAGTGAAGCACGGCGTGTTCTGCACCACCCACATAGATATCGACTGGCAACCATTGTTTGAGGAGGTCCTCATCAGCCAATTTCTCAGTGTTGTGTGGGTCGATATAGCGAAGGTAGTACCAGCTTGAACCCGCCCATTGTGGCATAGTGTTGGTTTCACGACGACCTTTCACTCCATCCTCACGAGTCACTTCAAGCCAGTCTGTCAAGTTAGCCAATGGGCTTTCACCTGTACCTGAAGGGCGGATGTCCTTGGTGACTGGCAAGACAAGTGGCAATTCACTTTCTGGAACAGCTGTTGAAGTTCCATCTTCCCAATGAATGATTGGGATTGGTTCACCCCAGTAACGTTGACGGCTAAAGAGCCAGTCGCGGAGACGGTAGGTCACCTTTTCTTGACCAAAGCCTTTTTCTTCTAGCCAAGCCACGATTTTAGCAATCGCTTCTTCTTTGTTGAGACCGTTCAAGAAGTCAGAGTTGACGTGAAGGCCATCTTCTGTGTAAGCAGCCTCTTCAACATTCCCACCTTCCAAGACTTCTACGATTGGAAGACCAAACTGTTTAGCAAATTCCCAGTCACGCTCATCGTGGGCAGGTACGGCCATAACAGCACCTGTACCGTAGCTAGCAAGAACATAGTCGGCAATCCAGATTGGAATTTCTTTACCATTGACAGGGTTGATAGCATAAGCACCAGTCCAAACCCCTGTTTTTTCCTTGGCAAGGTCTGTACGAGCCAAGTCTGATTTAAGGCTAGCTTGGTGTTTGTAGTCCGCTACAGCTTCAGCTTGTTCAGGTGTCGTGATGGCATCTACTAGTTCATGTTCAGGAGCCAAAACAGTGAAGGTCGCACCGAAAAGAGTATCTGGACGAGTCGTAAAGACGGTAAATTCCTTGTCTGTCCCTTTTACTTTGAAAGTGACATTGGCACCAGTTGATTTCCCAATCCAGTTGCGTTGCATGTCCTTGATAGACTCTGGCCAATCCAACTCATCCAAATCATTGAGCAAACGTTCCGCATAGGCCGTGATTTTAAGCATCCATTGGCGCATTGGTTTGCGGACAACTGGATAGCCCCCACGCTCAGATGTTCCATCTGGAAGAACTTCTTCGTTGGCGATAGCTGTTCCTAGTTCCTCAACCCAGTTTACTGGCACTTCCGCTTCATAGGCTAAACCTTTTTCGTAAAGCTTGGTGAAGATCCATTGCGTCCACTTGTAGTAGTTCGGATCTGTCGTATTGACTTCACGGTCCCAGTCGTAAGAGAAGCCAAGCGCATTGATTTGGCGTTTGAAGTTGGCGATGTTTTCCGCTGTGAATTCCGCTGGGTCATTCCCTGTATCCATAGCGTATTGCTCTGCAGGCAAACCAAAAGCATCCCATCCCATTGGGTGAAGGACATTGTAACCTTGGGCACGTTTGAAACGGCTAAGGATATCAGTCGCTGTGTAGCCTTCTGGGTGTCCTACGTGAAGACCCGCTCCAGATGGGTAAGGGAACATGTCCAATGCATAAAACTTAGGTTTTGAAGCATCTGTTCCTGTCTTAAAGGTGTGATGGTCAGCCCAGTATTTTTGCCACTTAGGCTCGATTTCTTTATGATTGTAAAAACTCATAGCGTCTCTCCAATTTTCGTGATGCTCCTATTATACCATTTTTAGGCGATTTTTAAAGGTTCAGACAAAGAAAAAGACAGGTCCCATACGGGACCTGTCTTTCCTGTTTTCTTCAAGAAAAGTCTATTTCACATGCTTTTCAAGTTCTTCTTGCGCTTTTTTATTGGATTTTTCTTTTTCTTTCTTCCATTGATCACGCGCTTTGTCGTAGTCTTTAGCCGATACGACCTTGTCTTGAACTTCCAAATATTTATAGTTGAAGGTTTGACCCTTGTGGCCTGTCCAAGCAAAGGCTGCAGAGTATGGTACAGTCTTACGAACGACTGGAGAAGCTCCATCTGAATGGATCGGAATCAAGAGGGCACTATCGGTCAACCAAGCTTGAGCGGCAGCGTATTTTTCGTAACGCTTGTTCACATCTGTGGTTTCTTTTTGAGCATCCTCAATTAATTGATCGTATTCATCAAAACCAGCTGCTTTTGCGGCCGCATTGTTGGTACCAGCATCGAATCCAAAGTAGGCATTAGCATTTTCGCCAGATTTACCACTAGTGATATCGATGTAAGAAGATGGGTCCGTATAGTCTGGTCCCCAACCCAAGTTATTGTTCAAATCCCAGTCTTGTTGCGAAGCATTTTCAGCAAAGTAAGTCACCCGTTGCAGATCATCCTCAGAAATCATATTCAAATCGATGACAATATTTTCTGCTCCTAGTGTAGATTCAACTGACTGTTTAAAGGATTGAGCTTGTTTGATTCCTTCCGTAAAAGTCGATGAAGTTGGAAGATCCAAATGAATTGGGAATTCAACTCCTTGAGACTGCAATTCTGCCTTAGCTTTAGCAAACTCTTCTTTGGCCTTGGTTGGATTGTAAAGGGTATCTTTTCCATCTGCGACAGAAATCCCTTTCCATTCATCCCCATAAGCTTCTAGGTCTTTTTCTACTGCATCCCCAAATTGTTGGCCATTGATTTGGACAAAGTTTGGTGGCGTAAAGGTATTACGGATGACCTTATTGGCAGCAGCTTCCCCATTCGCCTGAGCTACGTATGCCTTACGGTTGAAGGCAAACATAATGGCTTGACGGAAGTCCTTATTTAAGATGGCTTTCTTAGTTGAAGTCTTTTGAGCATCAGTAGTCTTCTTTGTGATTTCATAAGCCTGACGGTCAATGTTGAAGGAAAGGTTGTAGGTAGAGGAACCTTGGTCAGTAAAGACGATATCGTCTTTGTGCTTCTTCTCTACACTCTTATAGTTAGAGCCATTTGGGAAGACACGGGCAACTGTATAGTCGCCGTTATCAAACCCACGAATCAAGGATTCTGAGTCTTGTCCATCATAATAGGTCAACTTCACTTTACTGATCTTGACATTATCCGCATCCCAGTATGTTGGGTTCTTTTCCAATGTCGCAGAAGATTTAGAAGTGATGGATTTAATCAAATAAGGACCGCAGTAGAGGATACTAGACGGAGAAGTTCCTTGGCCATAGTCATCTCCTTTAGATTTCAGGAACTCTTCGTTAACCGGCATCAAGATCCCCATCGTAGTCTTAGAATTCCAGAAACTTTCTGGTTGGCTCAAGGTATATTGAACGGTGTAATCGTCAATAGCTTTCACTCCAACAGTTGAGAAATCAGATGTCTTCCCTGAAACATAATCATCCAAGCCTTTGACAGATTTTTGGACCAAGTAAATCGCTTGTGATTTCTTGTCTGCCGCGTGTTTGAGACCTGTGACAAAGTCTTTGGCCTTGACTTCTCCATATTCTTCCCCTTCAGAAGTCATCCATTTGACCCCTTTACGGAGTTTATAAGTATAGGTCAAGCCATCCTTGGAAACAGTCCAGTCTTTAGCAAGCGATGGGATCAAGTTCCCGTACTTGTCCACTTCCAACAAGCCATCTATCGCATTTCCTGTAAACTCGGAAGTCGATTTTTTATTAGAAATCGAGTAGTCTAAGGTATCTGGATCCTGGGTATAGACATAGCTATAGGTCTGACCACCAGAGCTACTAGATTTCCCTCCTGAGCAGGCTGCCAGTACACCAGCTGATAAAAGCAGAGCGCTGGTAGCTAAGAGTACCTTCCCTTTGTTCATATAAATCACCTCATTGTAAAAAATGTTATACTCAATTTAAATTATAGCACTTTCCAGGGAAATGTAAACGCTTTTACTGTGAAATTATTCTATTTCTTCTTTATTTTTTCAATTTCTTCTTTTTCTAGAATTTTTTCAAGTTGAATCCCTGGCCTGTATGATATAATGGAATCTATGAATTATAGGAGACATTTACACAAACGACTAAAACACAGCCTCTTGTCCCTCCTTGTAGGAGTCTTGGCATTTGGCACTATTTCCACTGCTTTTGCGGACGACATCTACCAGCAAGAAGATGTCATGAAAATCGCAGCTGATGCTGGACTGGTATTGGATGATTTTTACAAGCCTAAGGCTGATATCGTCATCGACGCCAATACTGGAGCCATTTTGTACGGAGACAATATCGACACGGTCCGGGACTCAGGAAGCATGGCCAAGCTCATGAGTGCCTATGTTGTCTTTCGGGCCCTCAAAGAAGGCAAGATCAAGTACGATACCGTGGTCACAGCAACAGAGGCAGACCAAGCCATCTCAGAAAACAACCTTTTAAGTAATTCACCTATTGTAGCTGGTGTAGACTACAAGGTATCGGAATTGATCAAGATGCTCTTTGTTCCATCTTCCAGTGCGGCCGTGATTATGCTCGCCAACGCCGTCACTGACAATGATCCCGATAAGTTTTTGGACTTAATGAATCAGTACGCGCAAGAAATGGGGATGAGCCATACCAAATGGCACAATCCAAATGGGGCGATGATCTCGGTCCTTCAGGGCTACTACAATCCTCAGCGCTACGATGTCAATGCGAATAACGAAATCACAGCGCGGGACATGTCTATTCTGGCTTATCACATCGTAAACGACCTGCCAGAAATGTTGGAATACACCAAGCAAGCTCACACTACGATCATGGAAGGAACCCCCTACGAGCAAAGCTACGATAACTACAATACTTCCCTCGAAGGTGGAAAATTCGCCCTTAAAGGAACAGATGGACTCAAAACTGGATCCAGCCCGACTGCTGACTACAACTACACCGCGACAACCAAGCGGGGTAAACAGCGGATTATCGAAGTCATTTTGGGGGTTGGAAACTACGATGTCGAGATCGCCGAAAGTTACCGCAATCAAATCGGGAATACCTTGGCTGAGAAAATGTTCGCAGACTACCAGTATAAAAAAATCCTTTCTGCAGGCGATCATACCATCGACGGGAAGACAATTCACTTGAAGCAAGACTTCTATGCGACTGTTAAGAAGGGGACGAAGCCAGCGCTAAAACTCGAAAATAACCGCCTAGTCGTCCAAAACGGCTTGCAACAGGTATCTCCAAGCATTAAACCGGGAGTGGCTGTAAGTGAGTCTAAAACAACGACCTCTAGCAGTAAAAGCAAGGGACTCGATGTCATGTGGCTCTTCTGCTTCCTGCCTGCCGGAATTTTATACCTGATCTTTAAACAAACCGATCCAAAAAGAAGAAAATAGGAAAAGAACTCCCATTACCATAAGGTATGGGAGTTCTTGGTTTGTCGACAAAGCCGTCTTAGAAACTTTCCTTAGGTGAGTACGGACGTCAGCGAACTTCGAAGAAGTTCCATGACTTAGTTTTGGACCTAAAGTTCCAAAACTCCCGAGTGCTAGAAACAATCGTGTTTCTAGCACTTTTCTCACGGCGGAAAGTTCCTAAGCATTTTTTAATGAGCCTTAAAAAGTATCTAATTTTAATTTTTTAGGCATCCATTAGTTTGTTTGATGTAAAAAATCAGTTTGTCTACATTATCTGTGAATGACAGATATTGATTTAGTCTAAACCTTGAACGTAGGCATCTACTGCTACGATGGCTTGGGCAATATCAGAAGCCTTCACTTCAAATGGCATTTGATGGATGGTTTCTCCTTCGATGGTGGCTTGTTGACCAACTTTGAGAAGATCTTCATAACTTGCAGTTTCAAGATGCATTTCTTTCAGAGTTGTTGGCATACCGATTTGTTGATAGAAACGAATGTATTTATTCAATTCTTCCTTCGGACGGTTTTCCAAGAACAATTGAACGAGCGTTCCGTAGGCTACTTTTTCACCGTGAGTTAAATGGTGGATGTCCCCAGTAAGGGCTGTAAAGCCATTATGGATGGCATGGGCAGCAGCTAATCCCCCACTTTCAAATCCAATACCACTGAGAAGGGTATTAGCTTCAATAATGTTTTCAAGAGCAGGTGTTACAACTTTGGCTTCACAAGCAGCCATGGCTTGAAGACCGTCTGCAAATAAGGTTTCTTCACAACGTTGTGCAATGGCGACACCCGCTAAAGTTTGTCGTTGACCCAACATGGTTTTTCCATTCGCTTGCATCACTGCACGCGCTTCTACCCAAGTTGCTAGGCCATCTGCGATACCAGAAGCGAGCAAGCGTTTTGGTGCTTGAGAGATCACTTTGCTATCCACCAAGACCAATTCTGGGTTCTTAGAATAGAAGATATAGCGCTCAAAGGCACCCTCATCCGTATAGATAACCGACAAGGCGGAAACGGGAGCATCTGTAGAGGCGATGGTCGGAGCAATCACAACTGGTGATTTTAGAAGATCAGCAATAGCTTTTGCACTATCGATGGTCTTTCCTCCACCAAGTCCAATGACCAAATCACAGCCATTTTCTTCTGCCAGACTAACCACACGATTGATTTCGTTGTCAGAAGCTTCTCCATTGAAGAAGACTGGCAAAACCGTGAGCCCATTTTGACCAAGGTATTCTTCAAAACGCTTCCCTACGATATCATAGACCACTGAATCACATAGCAAAACAGGGTGATTCCCTAATTCTGAAATAGATTGCGCATTTTCAAATAAGGCATTCACACCTTGAATGTAACGTGACGGACTTGCAAAATTTCTCATAGTCTGCTCCTTTAAAATTTATTTAGTTCACACCTATAGTAGCATTTATTTCTATGAAATTCAAAGAATTATACAAGGCTCCACTCAATTAAATTTATCTGTTCACGCAGTCATTGGAAGCGCTTCGTTTTTATTTGATGAATCTTATTATCAAAAATCCCCAAAGCTAGTTTCAGTAGGTTGAAACTTGACTTTGGGGATTTTTATTTTTTTCACGAGCGATCAAGAAAATCAATCGCTTAACTGAAGTTGAGACTACTTCCTTTGATCAACAAAACTAGTATCGCGAAATTGAACTCGCCCTAAAAGCGTCGAGAAAAAGAGAGATTGACTGGTGGGCCTGGCCCACATGGTCAAGAAAATCAATCGCTTAACTGAAGTCGAGACTACTTCCTTTGGAAAAAAGATAAATCAATTGGCATTCAGGGAATGCGGCATTGATTTCCTATTTTTCTGCAGGAAGTTTCGGTAAACCGAATCGTCTCTCCTATCTTAGTTTACCAAATAATCACACGATCCTCTGGTGCGCGCCACATGCCGTCGCCTTCTTTGACATCAAAGGTTTCAAAGAATTCGTCAAAGTTTGGTAATTGGACATTGGTGCGGAGTTTTCCTGGTGCGTGGACATCGACACTTGCGAGGAGTTGCATGTACTCTGTCCGAGCTTTCATGCGCCAGATGCGAGCAAAGTTGGTGAAGAATTCTTCTGCTGAGAAATCTTCCTCTTTCTTAGCGGCTTCAAGGGCTGCAGCGATACCACCGAGGTCTGCTACGTTTTCAGAAACGGTCAATTTCCCGTTGATCTTGGCACCGTAAGAGTCTTGTCCTTCAAACTGATCGATGACTTTTTGAGTCCGAGCGGTAAAGGCTTCGTAATCTTCTGGCTTCCACCAGTCTTTCAAGCTACCGTGCTCATCAAAGGATGCTCCATTGGTGTCAAAGGCGTGGGAGATTTCATGGGCAATGACTGCACCGATTCCGCCGTAGTTGGCTGATGATGATTGGTGAAGGTCATAGAAAGGTGCTTGTAAAATCGCTGCTGGGAAGACGATTTGGTTCTGTTGCGGATCATAGTAGGCATTGACCATATTAGCTGGCATGTGCCATTCGCTCCGATCAACTGGTTGGTTCCACTTGCTCCAAGTATGGGCAATGGAAATTTCATAGAGAGCTTGAGCATTTTCAACCAATGTTTTGCTCTCATCGATGATCTTTTTGGCGTATGTTTCTGGTAATTTTTCAGGGTAGCCGATATGTGGTGTGATGACATTGAGTTTGACAATGGCTTTTTCGCGAGTTTCAGGAGCGAGCCAGTCTGCTTTTTCTAAGCGCTCCTTGTAGACGTCAATCATGGTCGCTACTTTATGCTCTACATCTGCTTTTGCTTCTGGTGAAAATTTTTCTCCCGCATACCAGAGTCCAAGCGCTTGGCTATATGGTACTTCTGCTAATGACAAGGCCGCCTTTTCTTTTGGACGAGGTTCTGGAACACCTGCAATCGTACGACTATATTCACCAGCCAAGACACGGATTTCTTCGGTCAAGAATAAAGTCCAAGAAAGAGCTGCGCTGAGTTTCAATTTAGCATGAAGGGTTTCCCAGTTGGCTGCTGAGTAGAATTTTGGCGCAAATTCCTTCCAAAAACGCTCTTCTGGAACAATGATAGTATCTGGTGTTTGTCCAATCACTTCTGTAAAGAAGGTATCAAGTGGCAATTCTGGAACCAAGGCCTTGAAATCTGCCCATTCATAAGGATGGTAGAGTTTGTTGTACTCGGATTTTTCTTCGTTTGACAAGACATATTTGGCCAATTCTGCATCGGCCGCAATGACCTTATCCAAGATATCTTTGATTTCTGCCTCTGAGAAATCGAATTTTGCCAAGAGTTTTTCAACCATTTGACGCCAAACAGCCAATAACTCTGGGCCTTTTTCATTGCCTTCTTCATAGTAGGTTGTATCAGGCAAAATCAAACCGAGTGCTTCTCCCCACAAGACATTCATTTGGGCATTCATAAAGTCCGGTGACACGCTAAATGGCATGAGATTTGGTTTGCCAGCTAGCTCATAGGTGCCTAACTTACTGGTATAGTCTTCAAAAGAAGACAAGGCCTTGATTTCATTGATCAAGGGCATAGCTGGAGCCACACCAGCTGCATCTCGTGCCTCAAAATCTGCCACCATCTTGTGGTATTTGACAAAGTTTTGGAGAATGCTGTCTTCGGGTAAGTCTTCTCCCCGTTGCCATTTTCCGGTAATATCCAACATCAAGTTTTCAATCTCTTGGATCAAGTCCATAAACCCACCGGTTGACGGTTTATCATCAGGGATGACGGCTGTCTCAGCCCATTTCCCGTTGACGTAATCATAAAAATCATCTTGTAAACGTACCATGATCTTCTCGCTTTCATTCTTTTCTATTAACCTTATCAAAAATAGGTCTATTTTTCAATGATTACAAGCAAGTTAATCTAAATTATTTTAAAAATTAACTTGACTTAATTTTTAAATTTATGTATATTAATGGTAAAGGAGCAAAATCATGATTCAAATTGAACATTTAAGTGTTGCTTATCAGCAAACACTAGCCTTGGAGGATCTTTCCCTCACCATCCAGGGGCCAACCATCCTAGGAATTCTTGGCCCCAACGGAGCTGGAAAATCAACCCTGATCAAGGCTATGCTAGGACTTCTCCCTCATTCGGGAAAAGTCCTGCTCGATCAAAAAGATCTCGGCCAAGTTCTTCAACGAGTGGCCTACGTCGAACAAAAGACAGCTATTGATTTCCACTTCCCCATCACGGTGCGAGAGTGTGTCTCACTGGGCCTCTACCCCCATCTTTCTATTTTCAAGAGAAAAAGCAAAGAGGATCTCCAAAAGGTGGAAGATGCCCTAAAACTTGTCAATCTCCTTGATCTAGCGGATCGCCAGATTGGCCAGCTTTCAGGAGGGCAATTCCAACGGGTTCTAATCGCCCGCTGCTTGGTCCAAGAAGCAGATGTCATCTTTTTGGATGAGCCCTTCGCTGGAATTGACTCCGTTAGCGAAGACATCATCATGCAGACACTCCAAACCCTGAAAAAGGAAGGCAAGACCATCCTGATCGTCCATCACGATCTCAGCAAGGTTCCAGCTTATTTTGATCAAGTTCTGCTTCTTCATCGCAAGCTGATTGCCTTCGGAAAAACGGAGGAAACCTTTACCAAAGAGAATCTGCATGCAGCCTACGGGCATGAACTCTTTATAGGAGGTGAAATCAGATGATTGCAGAATTTATCAATGGATTACAACAATTTCATTTCCTCCAAAACGCTCTCATTACAGCTATTGCCATTGGGATCGTCGCCGGTGCGGTCGGATGCTTCATTATTTTGCGAGGCATGTCTCTCATGGGAGATGCTATCTCGCACGCAGTCCTTCCAGGGGTGGCCCTGTCCTTTATCCTTGGTATCAATTTCTTTATTGGCGCCATTGTCTTTGGGCTTCTAGCTTCCATCCTTATCACCTATATCAAGAGCAACTCCATCATCAAGAGCGACACAGCGATAGGGATTACCTTTTCTTCTTTCCTCGCCTTAGGAGTCATCCTGATTGGAGTCGCAAAAAGTTCCACCGACCTTTTCCACATCCTCTTTGGGAATATCTTGGCCGTGCAAGACCAGGATATGTGGATGACCATCGGTATTGGGGTGGCGGTCTTGCTGGTGATTGTCCTGCTTTTTCGCCCCTTGCTGCTCACTTCATTTGATCCGGTTTTGGCTCAATCCATGGGCGTCCGGGTCAAGGTCTACCACTACCTCCTTATGGTGCTCTTGACCTTGGTTTCTGTTACTGCTATGCAAAGTGTCGGAACCATTCTCATCGTCGCCATGCTTATTACACCCGCTGCGACGGCTTATCTCTATGCCAATAGCCTCTGGTCCATGATGCTCTTGTCCTCTAGCTTAGGTGCTCTTGCATCCATTTTGGGACTCTTTATTGGTTATAGCTTAAACATCGCCGTCGGGTCTTGTATTGTCCTCACTTCTGCCGTCTTCTTTCTCATCAGCTTCTTTATAGCTCCTAAGCAAAGAAAGAACAGGCACGCTCTTTCATCTCATTAAAGGAGAAACACATGAAAAAAATCGCTTCTTTCCTCGCCCTCTTTGTGGCGCTCTTATTTGGCCTTCTAGCCTGTAGCAAGGGGGCTTCTTCTGGAGCTTCTGGCAAATTGAAAGTGGTCACCACCAACTCCATCCTCGCAGATATCACCAAAAATATCGCCGGGGACAAAATCGAGCTCCACAGTATTGTCCCTGTCGGTCAAGATCCCCACGAATACGAACCGCTCCCAGAAGATGTCAAAAAAACTTCACAAGCAGACCTGATTTTCTACAACGGCATCAACCTCGAAACCGGTGGCAATGCTTGGTTTACCAAGTTGGTCAAAAATGCCAATAAAGTAGAAAACAAGGATTATTTCGCAGTGAGCAAGGGAGTCGACGTCATCTACCTAGAAGGCCAAAACCAAGCTGGAAAAGAAGACCCTCACGCTTGGCTCAATCTCGAAAACGGGATCATCTACGCTAAAAACATTGCCAAACAATTAATCGCAAAAGATCCAAAAAATAAGGACTTCTACGAAAAAAATCTAGCAGCCTACACTGAAAAACTCAGTAAGCTCGACCAAAAAGCCAAGCAAGCATTCAATAACATCCCAGAAGAGAAAAAGATGATTGTGACCAGCGAAGGTTGCTTCAAGTACTTCTCAAAAGCCTATGGCGTCCCATCTGCCTATATCTGGGAAATCAATACGGAAGAAGAAGGCACACCTGACCAAATCAAAACACTGGTAGAAAAACTCCGTCAAACCAAGGTGCCGTCTCTCTTTGTTGAATCCAGCGTTGATGAGCGTCCCATGAAAACTGTCTCTAAAGATACCAATATTCCGATCTATGCAAAGATCTTCACTGATTCCATTGCCAAAGAAGGAGAAAAGGGCGATAGCTACTACAGCATGATGAAGTGGAACTTAGACAAGATCGCAGAAGGATTGAGTCAGTAACCCTTCAGATTTCTAAACAAATCAGTGGCCCCTCCACCGGTATTGCGGTACAATAAAAACAAAAAAGGAGTCTTTTTATGGCAACATTTTTAGGAAACCCTGTTACCTTTACCGGTTCTCAACTTCAAGTTGGCGATACTGCTCATGACTTTTCACTGACTACACCAAACTTAGAGAAAAAATCTTTGGCTGATTTTGCTGGGAAGAAAAAAGTCCTCAGTGTGATCCCATCTATTGACACAGGTATCTGTTCTACTCAAACACGTCACTTCAACCAGGCCCTCTCTGACATGGAGGACACTGTGGTCTTGACGGTTTCCGTCGACCTTCCTTTCGCTCAAGGTAAATGGTGTGCTGCTGAAGGGATCGAAAATGCCATCATGCTCTCAGACTACTTCGACCATTCCTTCGGAAAAGCCTATGGCCTCTTGATCAATGAATGGCATTTGCTCGCACGCGCTGTCTTGGTCCTAGATGCGGACAACAAGGTCACTTACGTCGAATACCTAGACAATATCAACAGCGAACCAAATTACGACGCTGCAATCGAAGCCGTCAAAGCACTTGGATAAATGAAAAAAGAGGTCTGCGACCTCTTTTCTATATCTACAAAATCTGTTCAGAACCTTTCCTTAAGTGAGTACGGACGTCAGCGAACTTCTAGGAAGTTCCATGACTTAGCAAGATACAAAGGGTGTTCGCGGATAAAGTCAAAATAGGAAGTTTGACACAGAATCTTTTGATTCTAGGAAAACTTATCTTTTTGACACGATCCGCAGCCCGTGTTCAATTAGTTTTGAACCTAACGTTTCAAAACTCCCGAGTACTTGAAACAACAATGTTTCAAGCACTTTTCTCACAGCGGAAAGGCTCATCACCTGATAGATCAGCTCTAAGAACTTAACTGTTTTAACTTCTTTTAAGAATCTCTTAGGCTATTTTATGTAAAATAACAGTTCTTTCGTTGTTATAAAATCCGATGGAGCCCATTCTGGAGGAGAACCCGCCAGCGTAAGCGAGGGATGCCTCTGAGGAAACTTCGCACGCGTCTTGCTACTTGTTGCTTGTAGCTCTTGCCTCCTTGTGCAAAGACTCCTTTTCGACTCCAGTATCCCTCGATACCGCGGTCATTCTTCGGAGCTAGATAGCGAACACCTTGCTGATAGAGGACCTGCTTGCGAAAGGCTGGGTCCCAAGCTTTGACGGGGTCAATATCTAAGTCCTTATGGGTCCGGCCCCTAGCCAACCCGTAGTTAAAACTGGCACCATTGACAATGCCATTTTCAGAAACTTCTACTGGATCGACTTCATTGAGGAAATGCCCAGCTTGATCGAGAATATACTCCGTATGAAAATTTAACAAGACCTTGAAATTGACTTGTTGGGAGGCCCCTGATGGATAATGAAGGTGACCATCTGGCCTTAGGGAGACCTTGTTGTGAAGGCGGGCAGCCGCATAAGCATCCACCGTGACAGCTCTGGCCTCCTGTAGGTAAGCTTGTAAGGCCTCCTCGTCAGTCTGTCCAGCTCTCGCATTATGTATCCGAATCCATTGTGCCTGGTAACTTGAAAGTAGGTAGCGCAACTGGTGAACCTGGCGTTTCAAAAGCTGATCTCCCGACTGGTCCGCCAAGGGATCACTTTCAAAAGCGACCTGCACGACGCGTGAAAATGCCGTCCAAAAGTCGGATCCTGGCGGACAATCTGGAGCCATCCTACTCAGAAGAAAGGCTGTTTCTTCACAAGTTCCAGACAAGTCACTCGGCATCAGGAGAATTTTCATGACGCCCCTCAGTAAATCTTGGGCAGCAGTCTCCGTTAGATCCTTGATCTCCTGAAACCACATGTTTTGAAACAGAGGACTGGCAAAGAAAAAGACAGACTGGTATTGTTCTTGGTAGGCTTGTGGATCTTTGTATCCCTGCAAGTGCTTCTCTAGATAGGCTAAACTATTTTCTCTCCAGCCTAGTCTCGCTAATTCCCGTCTGTTCATGATGCCGTCCTTTCTATGCTACTATACTACCATCTTTTGGAGCTTGAGACAATTCTCATTACTCCACTAGCGTTTTTGAGGATTTTTTTGATATACTAGAAGTGAGCGAAGAAAAGAGGAAAGCATGACACCAAACAAAGAAGATTACCTCAAGTGCATTTATGAAATTGGCACAGAAGTAGAAAAAATCAGTAATAAGGAAATCGCTAGTCGCATGCAGGTCTCTCCACCCGCTGTGACCGAGATGATTAAGCGCATGATCTCTGAGGGCCTCTTGGTGAAAGATAAGACCCATGGCTATCTACTAACAGATCTGGGCTCGCAATTGGTCTCTGATCTCTACCGCAAGCACCGCTTGATCGAAGTATTTCTGCTGGAAAATCTTGGCTACACAACTGAGGAAGTCCATGAAGAGGCAGAAGTTCTCGAGCATACCGTTTCTGAACATTTCGTCGACCGACTGGATCACATGCTTGGGAATCCTAAGACCTGCCCTCACGGTGGGACAATTCCAAAGAAAGGCGAAAGGCTTGTCGAAGCCCACCAAGACCGTCTCAGTGAAACGACCCAACCTGGTCTGTATATTCTGCAAAGGGTCTATGACACCTATGAATTGTTAAAATTCTTAGACCAGATCCATCTCCAAATTGGTGATACCATCGCGTTTCAACGGTACGATGACTACACAGGCCTCTATCACTTCGTTATCCATGGACAAGAAATTTCTATCAACCAAGTGATCGCCCAACAACTTTATATCGAAAAACATGCAGTCTAATCTGACTGCATGCTTTCTTACTTATGGATTTTTTGTATCTAGCAAAATCGTCACTGGACCATCATTGATCAATTCAATCGCCATATCGGCTCCAAAGATCCCTCGTTTGACAGTGACTTCTTTTTCTAATTGATCATTAAAGGCATCATATAACTGACTGGCCATATCTGGCTTGGCAGCCCCTGTAAAAGCAGGACGGTTGCCTTTTTTGGTGTCCGCAAAGAGGGTAAATTGAGAGATCGACAAAATTTCCCCTTGGATATCTTTGACTGAAAGATTCATCTTATCTTCCTCATCTGAGAAAATACGCATCTGCGATACCTTTCGAACCGCATAATCTAAATCTTTCTGATCATCATCTGGACCGACACCTACTAGAAGCAGCAAACCTTGCTGGATCGCATTGTATACTTGACCATCAATGGAAACTGAGGCACTCTTGACCCGTTGAATCACTAATTTCATTTTACTATCCTATTTTATAAATCTATCGAGCATTCACTGCTGCGCTTGAAAGAACATCAACCTCAGACAACGAGCTAACCAAGCAATAAAAGAGTTCTGAGCACGTCCTAGCTTCTTCAAAGAAAATCGACATCAGACAAGGCAATGAGACGCAGGCACACCATCTGAAAAGTAAAGGCTGTTCAGTTGCTTTTAGTGCGAGGCAGCGAGACGAAGACAGTACTTAAGTACGGCAAGGCGAGCTAACGAAGCAATAAAAGATAACTGAGCAGCCGACTAGCCGTTGGTACGCTTAACAGAGTACACCTCCGGCACACTCTTAATCTTATCCACAACTGTTGTCAACATAGACAGGTTTGGAATCCCAAAGGAAATGTGGATATTGGCAAATTTCATGTCCTTGGTTGGTTGGGCATTGACGGTTGAGACCATTTTAGCTGTATTGGAGAGGACTTGTAGCACATCGTTCAGAAGTCCGGCACGATTGAGTCCGTAAATATCGATATGAGCGATGTAGTCTTTGGTCGTGTTGTTATCTTCCCATTCTACATCGATCAAGCGTTGCTCGTAGTTGTCTTGAGCTCGGAGATTCATACAGTCCTGACGGTGAATCGCAACACCGCGTCCTTTGGTGATGTAGCCGACGATTTCATCACCTGGAACTGGATTACAACACTTAGCAATCCGAATCAAGAGCCCAGAAGCGCCTTGGATGACCACGCCACCTTCGTGACGAACCTTCAGGGTGTCTTTTTTATTTTCAACCTTGACCTCGCCACCTTTGACTAGCTCTTCTGCTTCTGCGCGTGCCTTAGCCCGCTCTTCTTCTCGGCGTTCATCCTCCGTCAAGCGGTTAAAGATGGTAATAGCCCCAATCTCTCCAAAACCAATGGCCGCAAACAAGGCTTCTTCTGTCTTGTAACTTGATTTTTGTAGCACTTTGTCCATGTGCTTTTTGTCCATGAACTTATTGGCTACCAAGTCATGCTCGTGGAATTGGGCCATCAAGAGGTCCCGACCACGGTTAATCGACAATTCCTTGTCTTGATTTTTAAAGAATTGACGGATCTTGTTGCGCGCCTTGCTAGTTTTAACAAGTGTCAGCCAGTCACGGCTCGGACCAAAGGAGTTGGCATTGGTGATAATCTCCACCTGGTCTCCCGTCCGAAGTTTGGTATTGAGGGGCACCATCCGGCCGTTGACCTTGGCACCAATCGCTTTTTCCCCAACCTTGGTGTGGATTTCATAGGCAAAATCGATCGGTCCGGAATCTTTCGGAAGCGAGCGTACGGTTCCATCTGGTGTGAAGACGTAAATCTCTTCTGCCAGGATGTCTTCTTTTACATTTTCAACAAATTCTTTGGCATCGCCTGACTGGTCTTGGAGTTCCATCATCTCCTTAATCCAGTTCATCCCAATAGCCGATTCCTTGCTATTGACCTGACCCTTAATACCTTTTTTATAGGCCCAGTGAGCTGCAACCCCATACTCAGCGACTTCGTGCATTTCCTTAGTTCGGATCTGGAACTCAATTGGTCCTTTAGGGCCGTATACAGTCGTATGGATGGACTGATAACCATTGGCCTTCCGGTTGGCAATATAGTCCTTAAAACGCCCCGGCATTGGCTTCCAGAGCTCATGGATGTAGCCTAGCATAGCATAAACATCACTTGGAGTATCCAGGATACAGCGGATGGCAATCAAGTCATAGATTTCATCGAAGCGTTTCTTCTTATCCTGCATTTTGCGATAGATCGAGTAGATATGCTTTGGTCGACCATAAATTTTCCCATGCAGATGGCGTTCCCCAGCATAGGTCTCAATCTTGTGGACAACCTCTTCGACCAACTCTTCTCGCTCGCGACGTTTTTCCTTCATCATATGAGAAATCTTGTAGAATTCTGTCTCATTCAAATAACGGAAAGACAAATCTTCAAGCTCCCACTTGACGCTGGAAATCCCGAGACGGTGGGCTAGTGGTGCATAGATCTCCATGGTCTCACGCGAAATGCGCTCTTGCTTATCCTTGCGCAAATGCTTGAGGGTACGCATATTATGCAAGCGGTCTGCCAATTTGACCAAAATGACACGGATATCTTGAGACATGGCCATGAGCATCTTGCGATGGTTTTCCGCCAACTGCTCTTCATGGGACTTGTACTTGACCTTCCCGAGCTTGGTCACCCCATCGACAATCACGCGCACATCATGACCAAATTCGCGCTCTAAATCATCTAAAGTCGCATCCGTATCTTCCACGACATCATGCAAAAAGCCACAGGCGACCGTCACAGCATCCAGTTTCAGCTTGGCAAGGATTCCTGCCACTTGAATTGGGTGGATGATATAAGGCTCGCCAGACTGACGGAATTGCCCATTATGGCAATCAACCGCATAGACCAAAGCCTTTTGCACAAAAGCAACATCTTCAGGTGATAAATATTTTTTTGTAAGGGCAACGACTTGGTCCCCTGTTAAATTCTCTTCTTTCGGCATGTATTTTCTCCAGTTTCTTGGATACTATTTTAACACTTTTAGAAGCAGATGGGAACCAATGAAGCTACTTTAATATACGGATACTTCTCGAAGATCATTCTGGGATCCACCTTGCTTTCATCATTCTTGTAAAAAAAACTAACGAAGCGATTCCTTCACTTCGTTAGTTCATTAATTCTGTAACAACACTCACGGCACTGAGAGCGTAGAGTGGGGCCGTTTCCGCTCGTAGGATGCGAGGCCCAAGCCCTGCTAACACTGCTCCTTTAGCTGTAAAACTTTCAATTTCTGCAGGGGAGAGGCCTCCCTCTGGCCCAAAGATAAAGAGCAATTTACATCCAGCTTCTAATCCTGTCAGCGACTGAATCAGAGCGGCCACCTCGCCTTCTTTGGCTGACTCTTCATAGGCCACCACGGTGCGGTCAAACTGGTCGAGTTGGGCTAGAAAGTCTGCCTTTTTCTCAAAAAGGGTGATGCTCGGTACCAGATTCCGCTTGCTTTGCTCGGCTGCTCCAAGGGCGATTTTTTCTAGTTTATCGACCTTTTTACCCAATTTTTTGCCATCCCATTTGGCAACGGACCAATCGGCAGGGAAAGCCCAGATCTGGCTAGCTCCGAGTTCTGTTACTTTCTGAGTGATGAACTCGAGCTTGTCTCCTTTGGGAAAGCCTGATGCGATGGTCACTTGAATTGGCAATTCTACATTGTCAGCCAATTCCTCAACCAGCTCCAACTGACGCGCCTCCACATTGACCACGCGCGCCATACGCTTGATCCCATCATCAAAGACTAGAGTAACTTCGTCATCCTCCTTCAGGCGCATGACCTGAAACATGTGCTTGCTGGTTTCCTTGTCCTCGATAGTGACAGGTGATACGGCAAGACCTTTTACAAAATACTGCTGCATGCTAGCCTCCAATCACACCGGAGACATCCTTGGTCTTCTTGAAGACGCAGGCATTCCATTCCCCTTGGATCATGTGGGTCTCAAGGAAAAATCCAGCCGACTCAGCTGACTCACGCACCATGTCCCACTTGTCCTTGATAATGCCACTCATAATCAGGTAGCCTTCGTCCTTGACCAAACGATAAGCATCATCCGTCAGATGGATAAGGATATCCGCTAGGATGTTGGCCACGATGACATCTGCTTCAATCTCCACACCCTTAAGCAAATCGCCTGGGGCTACATGGATGTTCTCCATGCCCGGATTGAGCTCAATATTTTCCTGAGCGACGCGAACCGCTACATCATCCAGGTCATAGGCTAAGATTTCCTTGGCACCTAGGAGTGAGCTAGCAATAGAGAGAACACCTGAACCAGTCCCCACATCCAGCACCGTTTCCCCACCACGAAGGACCTGCTCCAAGGCAAAGAGGCTCATCTTGGTCGTCGGGTGAGTTCCTGTCCCAAAGGCCATACCAGGATCTAGCTTGATAATCTTTTCTCCAGCCGTCGCCTCATAGTCCGTCCAAGATGGCACGATGGTCAAGTCATGAGTGATACGAGCTGGCTCATAGTATTTCTTCCAGTTGTCGGCCCAGTCTTCCTCAGCCAAGGCAGTCGTGCCAATATTAATCTCTCCTAAGTCCATAAAGTCGGTCAATTCTGAGAGACGAGCCTGCAAGTCCGCTTCAACCGCTGCTACATCAACCGTTTCCGGATAATAGGCGGTTACCACAATTTCTTCTTGTTGCTCGACCTCAGGGAAAATCTCACCAAAGCGATCGACGTTGCCCACATAGTCCATGCTGTCTTCGATTGCGACACCTTGGGCGCCTAACTCGATCAAGAGATTAGAGACTAGCTCCTCTCCCTCACGCTTCACTGTAACTTTTAACTCTTGCCATGTTTCCATCATTAAGATACCAAGCCCGTAAAACATAAAGCCAAAATAGGAAACTCTCTGAAGACACTTGTGTCTAAGAGAAGTTTATCTTTTTGGCACCGTGTTTAGGGCGGGTTCAGTTTAGAAATTTAACTGAACCATCCTTTCTATTTCTCTATCAATTTTTTCATGTAGACCATATCCATGCCTTCTTTTTCAGGCTCGATATGGGTTTGACGGTAGCCATTTTTCTCGTAGAACGCGACCATGCCTGCATCCTGTAACACCGTACACAAATCCCATTGTCTAACGGTTGAAAATTCCTCTTCTAGCAAGCGTAATCCTTCAGATCCATACCCTTTTCCCTGATACGGAGGCAGAATCGCTGCAGTCCCCAACCAAGCTTCCGTTAACTCTTCATTGGTCTGAATTCGTAAAAAACCAATCTTCTCTTCGTTTTCTTTGACAAAGTAGTAATAGCTATTGGGACGCTCCAATAATTTCCATTTGATTCGCTCGCGATCCTCCAGATAGGGATCATATTCATCTTGGTATTTGTCATAGACTGCCTTAAAACTGGCTCTTTGAATGGCAATAATGGTTTCTAAATCCTCTGCTCCCGCTCGAACAAGTGTTATCATAAACCTTCCTCCAAATAATCCCTCAATCTCCCCTGTAGCTGAGGCACTGCCTGTTTAGACTTCAAAAATTCCTCAATAGGCATCAATTTATAGCCTTGTCCTTCATCTCCGAAGATGATATTGTCAAATTGTTCTTGCCTTAGCTGACCAACCATAAAGACCGATTGCTTGTCTTTAAAGATTACGCTAGGATAAATCTTGCTCCAAAGCAGACAGTCTTCATCTAAATGAATTCCCAGTTCCTCATAAACTTCACGCGCTGCGCACTCGAAAGGACTTTCGTTTCCTTCACGACCACCACCTGGCAACTCCCACATGTTGGGACAAGGGATATCGTCCTTGTCATCACGTAAGATAGTCAAGACCTTATCCCCACAAATCAAGGCAATCTTGCAACCTTGGAAATCCATTCTGCTATCCAATAATTCCATGATATTTACTCTTTTCTATGATAACAATTACTCTCTAGGAAAATACGAGCTAGCTTTCTTCGATTACTTTTTGGCACTCTGCATCCCAGTATGCTTGCCATCTGCCATGTTTTTTCGCAAAATAAACCGTAAACTCATCGTTTACATAATCTGCAACATAGCGAAGATTAGGCGGGTTTTCCTCACCACTTAATATCCAAGGATGGAAGTAAAAGGTTTTCTCCCACCTTTTCTGAGTATAGCCGAGATCCTTAGCATACTGAGGGATAGGTTGTTGCAACTCGCTTTCCAAATGGGACTGAATAGCATTGTCAATACTATTTAAACGAGCTAATAGTTGCTTAAACTGGTCTTCCTCTTCCGTATTAAAACCTACTAGAAATTCAAATTCCGCAAAGTCTTCAGGAAATTCAAGTTCTGTGACTGTACCATCTTCTGCATAGCGCCCCTCCTCATCGACAAGACGACGAGTTCCAGACTTCAATATTCGCTCGAAATCTAGATCCGCAAAGCGATTGCGGGGAAGAATATCAACTGACGGCTCAGTTTTAGCTGACCTTCTCCTGAAAAACTGTTTGACTTTTTCTAGCATAGTCTCCCCCTTCTCCTTGAATTTATTATTTAAAAATGTCCACTTAGAATCTTTTCTAATATCTCGGATAAGGGTAAAAAGTACTTTCTTCTAGGCCAACTTTTCCTTCTTCAAAAACTTCTTGGTTCCAGACGATCTCAAAGCTCTCTGCTTCTTCGTCTGCTAAGAAATCCATGAGCTCATCCAAGGCCAGCTCGGCTGTATCTCGGAGGAAAGTCGCAAAATAGGCTAGAAACTCACGAGACAAGCCTTTTTTAGGCTCATAAGGAATCGCTGTTAAATAGGCATCTTCCTCCACATGAGACTTGGCTGGATTGTAGAAGAGCACGGCTTCTTCAAAGAAGATATCCTCGTCAGATTCTTCGCCAGCTTCATCAACCAGTGCAACCCCGCCTGTGTTTTGCGCTTCCAAGAGAAAAGCCACTTCTACCGCATGGTTTTTCTTATCCCAATTGATCTCAAAATCAAAAGGAAAAACCTTGTCCATCTCCTCTTCTAAAACATCCAAAAATCCGTATTTAGACATAGCGTCCTCTTTCTAATTTCCCACTCTTAGAGCGGAATATGATACAATAGTTACTACAATCTTACCATAAAAACCGTCTCTTTGAAAGGAGACAAAGCTAGAAAGGAGAAGGAAATGCCCGACAATCTCGCACTCCGTATGCGACCACGGACGATCGATCAAGTCATCGGTCAACAGCACCTGGTTGGAGAAGGCAAAATCATCCGTCGCATGGTCGAGGCCAATCGTCTGTCCTCTATGATTCTCTATGGACCTCCGGGGATCGGAAAGACCAGTATTGCTTCTGCGATCGCAGGAACGACCAAGTATGCTTTTCGGACCTTTAATGCAACAGTTGACAGTAAAAAACGCCTACAAGAAATCGCAGAGGAGGCCAAATTTTCTGGTGGCTTGGTCCTGCTCTTGGACGAGATCCATCGCCTCGATAAAACTAAACAAGATTTTCTCCTGCCTTTGCTCGAAAGTGGTCTGGTCATCATGATCGGTGCAACGACTGAAAATCCCTTTTTCTCTGTCACACCCGCTATTCGTAGCCGCGTACAAATCTTTGAGCTGGAACCGTTGACGACGGAGGAGGTCAAGCAAGCTCTAAAAACGGCGCTGGACGATCCCGACCGTGGCTTTGATTTTCCAGTCGTGCTCGATGAGGACGCTTTGGATTTCATCGCTACCTCAACCAATGGAGATCTTCGCTCTGCCTTTAATTCTCTCGATCTGGCGGTGCTGTCGACCTCTGAAAATGCAGAAGGAATTCGCCATATTACGCTAGAGATCATGGAAAACAGTCTCCAGCGCAGCTACATCACCATGGACAAAGATGGAGACGGCCACTACGACGTGCTCTCTGCTCTGCAAAAATCTATCCGTGGTTCGGATGTCGATGCTAGTCTCCACTATGCAGCTCGTTTGATCGAAGCCGGAGATCTACCCAGCCTAGCTCGTCGCTTGACTGTCATCGCTTATGAGGATATCGGTCTGGCCAATCCAGATGCGCAGATTCATACCGTGACAGCGTTACAAGCAGCTGAGCGCATCGGCTTTCCTGAGGCCCGCATTCTCATCGCCAACATCGTCATCGATCTAGCCCTTTCGCCGAAATCCAACTCAGCCTACGTCGCCATGGACAAGGCCCTGTCTGATCTGAGGACATCTGGCAACCTTCCCATTCCTCGCCACCTCCGCGATGGTCATTATGCCGGAAGCAAGGAACTGGGAAATGCACAAAACTATAAATATCCCCACAACTACCCCGGCAACTGGGTCAAGCAGGACTACCTGCCAGACAAGCTCAAACACGCGTCCTACTTTATTCCCAATGAAAATGGCAAGTACGAGCGTGCTCTCGGAGCCACCAAGGAGAAGATTGATCAATTCAAGAAAAAGTGACATCGGTTTCAAAAAATTGAGATTTTCCCTTGAAATATTTTCAAAATGTGGTATCATATACATATAGAAACGCTGTGGTGTACGACTTCACACTTAAGTGTTGACCGACTATTTTTTGTATTATTAGGGAAACAAAAGACTTCTGGCAGTATGCAGGCCGTTTCACGCGGAAGCAGCTAAGTCAGAGCGAGTTGCCCACCTGCTTAATTGCGCGGGTTCAATACAAATCGTGAAGTTTCGGCACCAATACAGCTTTTTATATTTGCCTCCTTAGCTCAGTTGGTAGAGCAGTAGACTCTTAATCTATGGGTCGCAGGTTCGAGCCCTGCAGGGGGCATCTAAATCAACAGGAAAAAGCCTTGATTTATAAGGCTTTTTTGCTTGTCTATAACTGATTTGCCCCATCATTTGCCCCACATTTTTTTATGAGCAATCTTTCCAGACATCTCTGATTACGAAAAACAAAAAAGCTATCCTACCTTTGCAAATTTGGATAAGATAGCAGAATATTTTAATGCAACTCCAACCCAACTCTTTGGAACGAGTAAAGAGATTGAGTTAGAAAAGAGTGTTCTTGAATCTAATGAATACTCTGATAAAGTAAGTGAAATCTTAAAAGCTGTCAAATACATCGAGCATTTCCTACATACTGATGGACAGTACTTAGAGGATTTACTTTACTTAACAAGAGGCAACCAACTATACACAGAAGATGGAGATGAGTTGTATATTGATCCAACTTCTCAGAAAAGAACACTTCATAACCAATATGAACCTGGTTTTATTGAAGCAAGGGATAAATCTCCACTAGAGCTCTTAATTGAAAATAAGGAGCTATTAGATTAAATAAAAAAAGCGAGGATATCCTCGCTTCAGATTGAAGTTAAAATCTTTAGAAGACACTTTTATAAGGACTTTGTCTTAAATCTGTGAAAAGGAGTAAAAACTCCTTTTCTTTTTGTAAGTCAGACTGAAACTTCCAAATTGTTTATTTATTTTATTGACATTTTCTATAAAAGGAGGTAAAATAGCTTCATAATCAAACTATATAGGGGGTATTGAAATGAAATTTTTCAATCGTTTACTGCTATTCCTTGCAGGAGTTGTTTTTGTCCTTTTAGGACTTTTCCTATTTACAAACCCAGTAGCTAATCTTGTTGCTTACAGCTGGTGGATTGCATTTGGTTTACTGGTTTCTTCTATAGCAGCTATTTTAGGCTATTTCTCTGCACCAAAAGAGCTTCGCTCACCTGTTTATCTTTTCCAAGGGTTTGTTAGTCTTCTCTTAGCTCTTTACCTCGTTGCTTATGGCTTTGTGACCCTGCCGATCGTCATTCCGACCATTGTAGGAATTTGGTTAATTGTAGAAGCCATTATTGCTTTCTTTAAAGGCAATCGTCTAAGATTGATTTTCCCTATTATTGGTAGCAATAGCATGTGGGTATCCTTGCTTGAATTTTTACTAGGTCTAGTGATTCTGTTCAATCCAGTGGCTACAGGTGTCTTTGTCGTTTATGTCATTGCCTTTTCATTTTTAGTTACTGGCTTCACCTACATTATTGAGGCCTTTCGTAAATAGTCTAGTTGCTATTTCTATCGCATTCAAAAAAGCTGGGAAATCATATTCTCAGCTTTTTCGTCTCTTTAATTATCACTTTTTCGCATTCCATTCTACGTAGAAATTTGTTTTTCCATTTTATTCTCCAATTTGATCTCGCACTGACATTTATTTATAACAAAACTATATATCTAGAATAGCATAATCATTAGGTATTATAGGTTTTCAAACAAAATACGAGTCATTCGTTTTTGCCCCGCTTTTGCCCCATTTTTAAATCCTGACATTGAAAATACCTAAAAGTATTTCCCTAAAATCAGCTATATTTCAACATTTTTGTTTATTTTCAATATGAAAAGTTCTTACAAATTCATGTCGTTATCCTGAGAATAGTTAGAATAAATTAAAATAAGGTCTTTATCTAACACGAAAGCCACATATGTTTATTTTTCATTAACTTGTGTAATGAAAAATAACTGAAAATCTTTTGCATCTTTCTGAGTCGGAAAGTCAATTATAATATTGTCCAACGCAGTACCAAACCACCTATTTGCCGACCTTTTTCTATTGCTTTTACAGATAGGAGTATTCTTCCCTTAGCCAGCCAACGGTTTATCGACTTCATCCTTGCTAATAAACACCTGCTCTGTTAAGACGGGACACTCTTATCCCAAAAAAGTTCCAAAGTCTCACCTGACTCTGGAACTTTTTGATTTCTACACTTATTGTTTGGCTTCCTGTTTTAATTGTTGCACCTGTTCCTCGTACTGGACAAGCTCCTTGTCTTTTATATTGATAGTCGCTTCTGCTTCAGCAATGCGGCTTCTCAGATCTTGAGTCTTGCTATGGTGATAGCTAATACCAATAACACTACCAGCAATGATTCCGATTACTAGACAAGTAAAAATCACCAAAATCAAGGAAGCAGATAGTTGTGTAAAGACAAGACTGACAGTTACTGTTTGACGATTGAGCAGACCAAAGCAGATCACAATGACTAATAAGATCAAACCGCCAATTAGATAAGCCTTATCTTTCAGTGACAATTCATTAAATTTTTTTAGCATAAGTTCCTTTTCTCCTGACTATGTTGATAGAAAACTACACAACATTTAGATATTAACCGAAGCCATTCTACCAGAAAAATTCGATACTGTCAATAATTATTTGATTAACACTCCGTAACTCTACTTGAGTATTTACACATAATTATTGACAGTATCCCGATTTGATCTCGCACTGACATTTATTTATAACAACACTATATATCTAGTATAGCATAATCATTAGGTATTATAGGTTTTCAAACCAAATAGGAAACCTATATGAGTCATTCGTTATTTTTGCCCCACTTTTGCCCCATTTTTAAATCCTGACATTGAAAATACCTAAAAGTATTTCCCTAAAATCAGCTATATTTCAACATTTTTGTTTATTTTCAATATGAAAAGTTCTTACAAATTCATGCAGGGGGCATCCAATAAATCAACAGGAAGCCTGATATATCAGGCTTTTTTGTTTGTCATTTTGTTTTTTGTACCAAAATTTGTACCAAAAAATTTTACATTAACAAAATAAGCGAGTCTCATCCAAAGACTCACTATTTATCTAACACTCGTTTTCATCGAAAAAACCACCGCGAGGGTGGTTCTTTTTTATCAATCGTCAAACACTCCGCCTGTGAGTTGGTACATGAGGTAAATGTGCTCCAGGACTTTAACTTTATCCATATGATCCACATCTTTAAAGCCTCCTAATGCTAGGAGCGGGACAAAACCGAAACATTGGTTATAAGACAGAGCACCATGTTTTGACACAGCTTGTCTGTATAAATCAAGTTCAAATTTTTTTGTAATATATTCGTTATCTAAATATTGAACGAATAAATCCATCCCCTTACAAATAATATCCAAATCCTGAATATTATATTGGACAATTCCCACATAGGCGTTCTTTTCCCAAGTAACAATATCTCCAAACGCTGTTACGAACATAGGAAAAGCGACATCTCCTCTGAAATAACTATCTTGGAGAAGCTCAAGATAATCATCTGGATTGATGACTTTTAGATAACCATCTAAAAAGGTTCCCAAGCCATCTTCCTGCCAAATCTGTAACAACTCAGCAGGGACTTGGTCCTTGTATTTTTCAATAACTTCTTGGGGCATATCTGCCACTTTGATAAAGTTTTCTAGCATGTTTTCCTCCGATTTGATTTTTAGCATCATTTCTCTACAACCATAGTATACCATAAACCATATGTACCAACATTTGTTAAACAACAAGAAAACCACCGCGTAGGTGGTTTATTCTTTAGATATAACTATTTGCCATTATGCTCTCTTTGGAAGGCTTTCATAGCCTTGAACTGTTCTAGTTCTTTTTCATTAGCTGGTTGCTTTCCGAGATATTTATATTCAAAAAAGTCCATTTGTTGACCTGAACTATAATCACTTTCATTCCAAGGTGCATAGTCAAATTCAGCAGATAATTTCGTGCCAATTACTTTTATAGTACAAGAAGTCCACAAAGGTTGGCCTTCTTTCTCAAAAATTTCTCTCAACTCCCAAGCTAATCTAAAGGTGCGTCTTTCTTGATTCCGAAATTCTAAATTAGGAATACCATACCGCTTTGGAATATATAGATTGTAGATATACTCATTTTTCCCCTCTTCATTAAAGAAATAATATACCTCTCCTCCATCAAAAGCTAAACTTATGTTAATAAAAAGATTATCCCATGCTACTGGTATTGTCTCATTAACACTCTGTGCAATCTCACGAATTTTTTCATTAATTTGTTTTTCCATTTTATCCTCCGATTTGTTCTCACGCCGACATTTATTTATAACAACACTATATATCTAGTATAGCATAATCATTAGGTATTATAGATTTTCAAACCAAATGCGAGTCATTCGTTTTTCCCCACTTTTGCCCCATTTTTAAATCCTGACATTGAAAATACCTAAAAGTATTTCCTAAAATCAGCTATATTTCAATATTTTTGTTTATTTTCAATATGAAAAGTTCTTACAAATTCATGCAGGGGGCATTTTTTATGCACAAAAAGCCTTGAAAACCAAGGCTTTTTTGCTTGTCTTAAAAGTATTTGGCTCACTTTTTTATGAATACAAATAAGTGAGCTTCATAGCAAGGCTCGCTTTTTCTGTTATGAAAGAAAGAACTTATTTTCTAGTTTTTAGATGAATCATCTCTCCAAATATCTTTCACGGTCAAATCGCCCCAATTTTTTGGGCTGAAGCGACTGGAGTAGATAGAGGTCCAGTTCACCGATCCACCACTTGCGCTTTAAAGTGGGCCGGTTTATCGTCTACATTGGTGATGGTGATGTTGTAGGGCTTTCGTTCCGTCACCCCAAATACTTCCTCAACTTCCCCTTGAACCACTATTCCATCGTTTTCTAAGTAGAAACTCTTACTTTTATCATTCGGTAAGTCTTTACGTTCTGTTTTGTCTTTTAAAAAAATGAGCTCCGTTATTGTTTGCTTTTCAACACTATAGACTATATTACTATCTTTCATCCCCCAACCTTTTCGACCGGACAATTTTAACTTCGTATCGTCTAATTTTTTAAAATGGAGTTCCGAATTATACTCTAGCTGGTCCGTATTGGGATAAACTCTCAATTGAACACTTTGACCAGGCTGGAGGGTATAGCTCCCATAAGTAAGGATCGAATAAACAAACCAGATTGCAAAGGAAGCATATAAGAATCCAATGATCTTTCGTGAACGTTTGCTTTTAAAACGACGTAAAAGTAAGACGAGAGAAATCATAAATATCAGAGGTGTTAGCATTTGTCTTCCTTTCTTACCAGCATTGACCCGGTTATGATTTCTACAGTAGCTTTTCATTTCACTCCTAGCCACACTTTCCATCTAGTATACCATAACCTGAAATGATCTAATCACAAGAACCCCACCAAACATTTGACAGCTCTTCATCGAATCCGCTATGATAAGGGTACTTGAAATTCCAAGTTTTCGTTGCATCTTAAATGTAAGGAGTCCAAAATGAAAATCTATTATTCAAAATATGTCGGATATGGCTCTCTGGCTTTTGCCTGTGCGCTCTTTATCCACTTAGCTTTTTTATCGATCCTAGGTTTTGAGGGGTTTCCAAAAATCACTTTTATCACTCTCATTCAGATCCTTTTATTGTTGATTGCGATCTATGCAACCATTGCTGGGATCAAAAGACTGACCAGTCGTCAGATCGCCTTTGAGCTGACTTCTGATGGGATCCATGCTTATCAGGGAGTGATTCTGACAAAAGATATCTTTATTCCCAAGGAAGATTTGCTGAGTGCAGCCTATAAAGTGGCTGACGTTAGTGACCCCGATCACCAAAATAGTAAGAGTTATTTTATCGAATTTCAGCTGAGGGAAAATACTGCACTAGAAAATCTCTCAAAATCTAATACGATCATTGACACAGAGCACCATACCGTAAAACTCTTCGTCAATTTCTGTAAATTTAAGGAAGAAGATTGGCAAAACCTATCCAAGTACTTGACGAACGAATACCAAATAACCGTTTTATAGCAAAGAAAAGAGAGTGGGACAGAAATCGGTAATTCGTTAGAATTCGATTTCGTCGTCCCACCTCCGCACAGTTGAGTAGGGCTGTAAAAGCTGATGAAATCAGCGTAGTAGAGCCCACTCAACCACTGCGTCTTGCTCGACAATCCAAAAACAATTGAGAGGCTAGGACTTTTGTCCCAGCCTCTTTTTAACTGCTCTTAGTTCCCCATTTTCCCTTTGGGTACGAGCAGATAGAAAAATAGCAAATTCAATCCAAATACGGCAACAAAGAGCGCTAATTGGGTGGCATCAATCGTTTGTTTCTCGGTCAAATCTTGGATCAGCTTTGTATAATAATAGCCTGGGAATACCCGTTGTAGCTTGCCAACTAAGTCCATAAATCCTCCACTTGCACCAAGCGCATCAAAGGGAATAATGGTCATGGCTGCTAAAATAATAACTGGAAAGCCAATGGTATCAATCGTCTTGGCATCTACCCTCACCCCAAGTACAAAGCCAATCACACTAAAGTAGATCCCCATCAAAGATAAGAGGAAAAATTGTACCAACAGGCTAGTCGTCACTGGAAAGTGAAAACCTAGGACAGCAACTACTAGCACCGCTAAAAAGATCAGGCTGTTCAGAATCAGTTGTACAATCGATTGATCCCATAAATAGTGCTTGACGCTATAGTTTGTAAAGCGGGATTCAAAAGAATAAAAACCGATATCTGAGGCGATTCGCTTACTAAAAGTTGCAAGGCTATTGCCAATGACCCCGATAAATACAGCAATGCCTAATAAAATACTTGGTGAAATCCCTTTTTGAAGCTGATAAAAGAAGATATACCAGCCTATGGGTAAAATAATGGTGAATAATACAAAGCGCTTATTTCGTAAAACTTGTTTTAATTGAATCTTTTTCATGCTTGTTCCCTTCCTTTATTCATCTCTTCTCGGAAATACTGCTCAATGGTTTGACCAGCCTGGTGAATGTCCTCAACAGCCTTTGTTGCAGCAATTCGACCCTCTTTTAAAATCAAGACTTTTGTAAAAAAGGCATCAATTTGGTTAAAATCATGGGTCACCACAACAGATGTAAACTCTTGCTGCTCCAGCAATTTCCAAAAATTATCCACTGCTTCCAAGTCCATGCCAGTCGTCGGCTCATCTAAAAAAATCAACTTTGGATGATTCAAAATGGTTAACAACAAGGACAAGCGTCTCTTTTGACCACCAGAAAGACTTCCCACCATCTGCTCTCTTGATTCTCTCAATTCGACCATCTCTAAGAGTCCATTGATATCAGCCTGCTTCAGCTGATTCATCCGGCTTTTTAATTCGACGAGTTCGGCAACGGTCAGATCCTCGATGAGCAGATCCCCCTGAGGCATCATCCCAATTTCTCTTTGAAAATCAAGCGAAGTCTTTATCGTCCCCGAATCAGCCTGGAGTTGCCCTGCGATAATGTTGAACAGGGTGCTTTTACCTGCTCCATTATTTCCCAGCAAGGCAATTTTGTCTCCTTCTTCTATCGAAAAAGACACCCCCTTTAATACAGCTTTCTCCTTAAATGATTTTGTAATAGATGCTACCTGAAACATACGATCCCTCTTTTCTTATTGATCTTGTGTCCATTATACGTCAAAGAGAAAGCCTTGGAGGCTCTCTGTCAGAATCGGTCAAAAAATCGTCGTGAATGGTCAAAAAAGAGGCTGGGACAAAAGTCCTAGCCTCTCAATTATTTTTGGATTGTCGA